>CAKPHZ010000006.1 GCA_934162265.1 uncultured Bacilli bacterium
TGGGTGCAAAATAATTGCACCCATTCGATTAACTACCAGTTATACACAAAAATCGTAGTTTCCTTATAAATGAAAAAGGGTTAAGATTTTCTTAACCTAAAGCAACATCTAATACCATCATTAGAACAAAGCCTGAAATAAGTCCTAATGTAGATAAGTTTTTATTTTCAGAAATAGATTCTGGTAATAGTTCACGAGATGCAACCGTTATCATAGCTCCTGCTGCAAAAGATAAGAGAATGGGTAAGATACTTCTTACTGCTAAAACAAGTATAACCCCAATTACTGCAGATATGGGTTCTACTAGGGCTGAAGCCTGACCGATAAAAAAACTTTTCTTTCTAGAAAATCCTTCTTTTCTAAGAGGAAGTGAGACTGCTGCTCCTTCGGGAAAGTTTTGAATACCAATACCAATCGCTAGCATGATAGCACCAATTAAAGTCATTCCTGATACACCACTAGAGATTCCTCCAAAGGCAACCCCAATGGACATTCCTTCTGGAATATTATGAAGAGTAATAGCAGATACTAATAAAATACTTCTTTTTAATGAATCTTTTTTTATACTATTTTTATCACTTAAAGTCTTGTCTAAGAATTTATCAGATAAGAGAACAAATAATCCTCCAAATATAAAGCCTAATGCTGGTAGTCCCCAGGCTATATATCCTAATTCTTCTGATAATTCTATCGAAGGAAGTAATAAGGACCAGAAAGAAGCGGCTATCATTACACCAGCACTAAAACCTAATATGGTATTTAATGCTTTTTTGTTTACTTCTTTGAAGAAACATACCATTAATGCTCCTAAAAGAGTGATTCCCCAAGTAAAAGTTGTTGCAATTAATGCTTGTAAAATGGGATTTAAATCTCCAAACCAATTCAATTTTATTCACCTCTATAGATATAGTATGAAAAAACTAAAAAGAAGTGCTTTTCTTGTGTTATAATGATATTAATAAGAAGATGGAGGAGAAATGAAAAAAAGAAGAAAAAATGGTTTTAGAAATTATCGTTTTATTTATATTAGTTTTATTTTCTTAGGAATTCTACTTTTAAGTGTTGGGTTTTCTGCTTTTCAAAATAATTTATCGATTAATGATGCAAATGCTACAGTAAGAGTGGATAAAGATATTAGAATAATGGGAATTAGTATAGATAGTGTAAATGATGCTGATAGTAGTTATGAAGAATATAATGCATATAATATTAATTCTAAAGTTAATTTAATGAATGCTAATTCTTATGTAATTTATAATATTGATGTTTATAATTTAGGAAATGTTTTAATGGGAATTAAAAATATTAATATAAATTATGATAATTTAAAGTTTGAAGTGCTTAATTATGATTTAAAGTCTAAATTATGTGATGATGAAGGGAAATGTAGTTTAGGTAGTAAAAAAGAAGTGAAAATTAAAGTTTCTTATCAGGATAATGGTTATAATTCTTCTAATACTTCTTATGATATTCGACTAGATTTTCTTTTTGGAAGAATTTATTCTATTAGTTATTATGATATTGATGCTACTAATCTAACTCATGAAATAATGGAAGGAGAGGAACTAAATATAACAATTCCTAATCATATTGATTATTTTTTAAATGTATTTATGAATAATAAGCGATTATCTAATGAAAGCGATTATCAATATAAAAATGATATTTTAATACTTCCTAATGTTAATGGAGATATTCGTCTTTATTTTAAGATGCCACTATGTCAAAGGGCAACTATCCTTCATACTGAAGAATGTAAGGGTAACTATTGTGCTAGTGCTGGTTATAAAGCTGACGGAATTTATGGGACGACAACGATTACCTATGGTTCTTTAGGTGCTACAGGAAACTTGATATCGGGGGATGCTTTTGATTGTGATGTGAATGGTGATGGAACTTACGATGCAGAAACAGAAAGATTTTATTATGTTACCGATATGGAAAATAATAGTAATGTAGCCGTTTTAATTTATTATAATAATGTTAGTGAAGGAATGCCAAATAACGGGAAATATTATCCATACGATAGTTCAAAAGAAAATTGGCATGGACCTAGAACGGCTATGGAGCAACTTCCTACTACTAGTCAATGGAGTAATGTTAGTTTATTTAACACAGAAAGAAAATTAATTAATGAATATGGTACTACTAGTACAAAAGATGGTCATACTTTTCCTGAAGTACTTAGTTATTCTAAATATGCTGCACGTCTTTTGACTATTGCTGAAGTGAAAAAGCTTGTTACTTTTTATATTCCAACTTGGAAAAATGGAGAATTAGATAGTCATCTTTATCTTGTTGAAAATACTAATTTTTCAAAGAAAGATAATTCTAAATTTGATGGATATTGGTTAGAAACACCTAGAAATACGATGTCAAATCATGGTTGGATAATTTATGCTACAGCAAGACGTGTTCATAGTGTAGAAGTACAAAGAACTGATGTTTTAGTTGGCGTTCGTCCAGTAATAGAAGTATATAAAAGTGATATTGCTTATTAAAACGAAAAAAATACTTATTTAGAAATACTCTTAATTTAAGGATATTTCTTTTTAAGTATTTTATTTTTGAAATTGTGAATTATAAATATCTGCATAGAAACCATTTTTCTTGATTAGTTCATTATGTTTTCCTTGCTCAACGATATTTCCGTCTTTCATTACTAGGATAAGATCTGCATTTTTGATGGTTGATAGACGGTGTGCGATGATGAATGATGTTTTTCCTTCGGTTAGTTTATCCATAGCTTTTTGGACTAACTCTTCTGTTCTTGTATCAACATTGGAAGTAGCTTCGTCTAAAATTAGGAATGGAGAATCACTTAACATTCCACGAGCAATGGTAATTAATTGTCTTTGTCCTGCGGATACGGAATCGTTATCACTAATTACTGTGTCATAGCCATCTGATAGGGTATTAATAAAGTGACTAATTCCTACGGTATCACATACTTCTTCTACACGACCCATATTGACGTTTTCTCGGTTATAAATAATATTTTCTTTAATGGTTCCATTGAATAACCAAGTATCTTGTAGCACCATAGTAAATAAGGAATGGACATTTTCTCTGGTTAAATCATTGATAGATACACCATCGATTTTGATATCTCCTCCATTGATTTCATAGAATTTCATTAATAGATTAACCATTGTAGTTTTTCCTGCTCCGGTAGGTCCTACGATTGCTACTTTTTGTCCTGGTTTTGCTACAGCACTAAAGTTATGGATGGTTGGTTTATCATTTCCATCATATTGGAAGACCACCTGATTGAATTCTATTTTTCCTTTTACTTTTTTTCTATCTAAAACTTTTGTTTTATTTTCTTCGCTAGGCATTTCTTCTTCATCTAAGAATTCAAATACTCTTTCACTTGCTGCTGCTGTTGATTGTAGTGATGTCATTGCTTGAGCAATTTGTGATAATGGAGAAGTGAATAGTCTTACATAAGCAATAAATGCTACGATTACTCCAAATGTGGTTAAATCATTCATGGTTAGTAAAGCTCCTACGATACATACAGCTACATAACCAAAATTTCCAATAAAGTTCATCATTGGAGGCATTAGTCCTGATAGGAATTGACTTTTTCTATTACATTCATATACTTTCTTATTTAATTCATCAAATTTTTGATCTGATTCTTTTTTTCCATTATATGCTTTTACAACATTTAATCCAGAATAGATTTCTTCAATATGGCTATTTAAGTTTCCTAATTCTACTTGTCTTGCGGTAAAGTATTTTTGAGATTTTCCTAAGATTAAAAACATAAAGACAAAGCCTAATAAACTAGAAACAATAGCCGTAATTGCCATAATCCAATTGGTTACAAACATCATAATAATAGTACCTACAAATAGAGTTATTGCACTAACTAAAGTAGATAGAGATTGGTTCATTGACTGTGCTATGGTATCTACATCGTTAGTTACTCTAGATAAGATATCTCCTGATTGATGGGCATCAAAGAATTTTAATGGTAATTTATTAATTTTCGTAGAGATATTACTTCTTAGTTTTTTAGCAAATTTATTAGCAACTATTGTCATAGAGATAGATTCTATATAACTAAATAATGCACTTAGTAAATAAACTGTTACTAAGAATAAGGCAATTCCTTTAATTTTATTCATATTCATTGTTGGTTCAATTACTTTTTTAATATTCTTTGGTAATTTATCTAGTTTTGTATATAACTCTTTAGTGTTCGTTTTATCTCCTACTCCACTCATTATTGTTAAAAATTTTGCTTGGTCACTTGAGGTAATGGTAGTACTCTTGATTTTAAAATCTTGAAAAAGTACTTTTTGAATACTTTCCGGGATTTCAAGAGTGGTACTTGTTTTATTTTCTTTATCCATCATTTGGGTAACACTTTTTAAGAAAGTGACTTTTTCAGGAGAGGTAATTTCTATTCCTTGATAGGTAGATGTTTTTAAGATGCAAGTTAAAACATCTTCTGGTAAGTTAGATAACTCCTTCATGATATCTTGTTGGTTCGTCATAGTACTAATTTTTGTCATGCTATTTTGAAATGCTACTTTGGATTCATCTTTTATTGATGGAGAAGTTAAGATTTCTCTTGCTGTTTCTTCGGATAAATTCATTTGTAAGATTTGGGGTAATATTGCTTGTAAATTTTTTTCTGAAACTGATGCTGTTACTTTTTCTGTTATTTCTTTCATGACATCTGTTTTAATGACTAATCCTTTGGAGATTTCATCAGTTAAGTCTGATAATTTATTTGGAGAAATAATTGATAATACAGAACTTAAAGCTGCTAAGATTAAAGCTATTAAGATTAGAATATGAAAACTTTTTAGTTCTTTAAATAATCTAGAAATAGCACTTTTAAAGTTCTTGGCTTTTTCTGCAGGTGCTGGGCCCATACCTGGTCCATGTTGTCTTCTTTTTGGTTGATTATTTTCACTAGGCATTTTCTAATTCCTCCTTTGACAATTGGGATAAAGCAATTTGTTTATATACTTTACATGATTTTAATAATTCTTTATGTGTTCCCATTCCTACACATTTTCCATTATCTAGAACGATAATTTTATCGGCATTCATGATGGTACCTATTCTTTGGGCAACAATTAAACTTGTTGCTTTCTTGGTATGTTCTTTTAAGGCTTTTCTTAATGTTGCGTCAGTTTTATAGTCCAGTGCAGAGAAACTATCATCAAAGATATAAATTTCTGGATCTCTAGCGATTGCTCTAGCGATTGCTAATCTTTGTTTTTGTCCACCAGATACATTAGTTCCTCCACTGGCAATATGAGTATCATATTTATTATCCATTTTTTCAACAAATTCTTTTCCTTGAGCAACTTCAATAGCTTTTTTAATTTGTTTTTCTGTTACTTCTGGTTTTCCATTTTCTCCATAAGCAATATTTGTATTTACTGTTCCATCAAACATCACTGCTTTTTGAGGAACATAACCAATTTTGTTGTGTAAGAATTCTTGAGTATATTCTTTAACGTTTATACCGTCTACTAGTACTTCTCCTTCCGTAGCGTCATAAAATCTTGGTACTAGATTAATTAAAGTTGATTTTCCACTTCCTGTTGAACCAATAAAAGCAATTGTCTGACCTTCTTCTGCTTTAAAAGAGATATTTCTTAATAAGTATTCTTTGGCATCAGGATATTTGAAAGAAACATTTTTGAATTCAACAGTACCTTTTTCTTTTGTCGTCACCTTGTCGATACTGCCATCTTTGATGCTCTCTTCTGTATCTAGTACTTCATTAATACGATTTGCAGAAACGCTAGCACGTGGTACCATCATGAAAATCATGGCTAACATAAGGAAGGACATGATGATTTGCATAGCATAAGTACTGAATACGACCATATCTCCAAACATTGTTAATTTGTTGGATAAAACGGTTTCCTTGATTAAAGAAGCTCCAATGAAATAAATACTTAATGTTAAAAAGTACATTACTAGGTACATAATAGGTGATAAAATTGCAAATGTTTTTTGATTAAATAATTGTTGATTAGTTAGTTTTGTGTTAACATTTTCAAATTTATTTTCTTGATACTCTTCAGCATTAAAGGCTCTAACAACACGAATTCCTGTTAAATTTTCTCTTGTTACGTTATTTAGATTATCGGTTAATTTTTGAACAATCTTAAATTTTGGTAGGACAATAATCATAATGATTCCTATTGTTGTTAGTAAAACTGCTACTGCAATAGCAGTAATAATACTCCACTCTGTACTTTTATTTAAAATCTTGCTAATTGCCCAAATTGCTGTGATGGGGGCTTTAATTAATAGTTGTAATCCCATAGAAATTAACATTTGAACTTGAGTAATATCATTCGTTGTTCTAGTAATTAAACTACTTGTAGAAAATTGTTTTACTTCGTTCATGGATAAATTTTCTACTTTATTAAATAATTTTTTTCTTACTTTCATCGAGAAGGTTGCTGAGATATTAGAAACTAAATATCCTACAATAATTGCTGATAAAAGACTTCCTAAGGCGCAAGCTAACATGTAGCCACCATTTATTAGAATATCTTTCATGTTGCTTCCTTCACTTTGAACTAAGACGGTAATTTCTGACATATAATCAGGCATTTTTAGTTCTAGCCATACTTGACCTATGATTAGGACAAAACTAATCATAATAAAGAACCATTGTTTTTTATTAATATTTTTTAATAATTTAAACATATTCTTTTCCTTTCTAAAATATTTTTTCTTGTAATATAAGACTCACATATTCATTATATTACTTTTAATTTTTTCAGTTACCTTAAAAAACATTTCTAACTCTTCATTTGAAATATTTTCTTTTAATTTTTCTTCAAATAATTGACGTTGTTTTAACATTTTGTTGTAATATCCTTTACAAGATGATGTTAATACGATTCGTTTTTTTCTGGCATCCTTTTTGCTATCTACTCTTTTTATTAGATTGTTTTTTTCCATTGTATTTAAAATACCAGATGTTGTTGACCGACGTGATTCAATTAGTTTTTCAATATCATTTTGATAAATAATTTTTTCTTTATTTTTAAAGAGATAGTGTAAAATTCTAAATTGAACCGGTGTCAATGTAAATTTCATTTTTAAGTTTTTTGCTTTATTTATAATATGTCTGTTAATCATATTGTCCATACATTTTATTTCTAATGCAATATTTTGTTTTGGATTCATTTTCCACCTCTTTTTGTAAGGTAACTAACATTAATGATTATACAAAAGATGATTATTTTTTGTCAATAGAAATTTCTAAATATGGGAAATTATGGTATGAAAAAGCTGTGTCTTATCCCGACACAGCTTTACCATAATTATGTTGCCTTTATTATCCAACAGCCCTTCTTCTTACTAATTGTTGTGTTGTTAGCTTTTTTTCTTCTTTTTGATATTGTTTATTAAAGAAATAACTATTAAAACGAATTGATTCTACTTCTTTTCTAAAGTTGCTATCTTGGTTTTGAAATATTCTATTCATTGTTAATTGTCTTAACATTTCATTATATTCGTCTAAGCTATATTCATTACATTCAACCACATCAAACATATCAGTAAATTCTTCTATTATTAATTCAAAAATGGATAATTCTTCTATATCATCTTTATTTATTATTTTATATAGTTCTTCTAAATTAATTACTGATTTTTCATTTAAGATATCTTTTAAGCAATTATTTAAATTTTTTGTACTATAATTTGGGGCAAAGGTATTACTATATCCCTGGTCCAATTTTGCTGTATATATTCTATTGAAAAATTTTTTTAATTCAAATTCACTGATTCCATCGCTTAATTTTACTTTTAAGCTAACATATTTTTGGGTATCTTCATCAATGAAGCTTATAATTTTTGGCTGTTTTCCGTTTAAACATAAACTTGTTTCTGGCATATTTTTTCCTCCTCGTGAGGTACTATTTTACTATAAATTAATTTTTTGTCAAATATAATTTTAATTTTTTGCATTTTTTATTATTACTTGTGTAAAACTGTTAATAATTTTTTTAGTTTGTTTTAATAAGGAAAAATATTTAAACATTATTCAAGTACTTTTGAAAAACTTAATTATTGATTTTTAAAAGAAAGTTTTTTAACTTATTTTAAATATAGTAATTATAAAATATGATAAAAATCATACATCAAAATTAGATATACGATTAAATTTTTATTCGTTTTACTGAAGATAAAATACTATCCAACAGTTTTTTCTTTAATTAAAATTTTTTTCTTCAATTGTTTTTCTTTATTTATTTTTTCACATTTAGCAGCATATTTTGAATTAAAGAAATAGCTGTTATACTTCATAGAGTTTACTTCTTTTTCAAAATTACTGTCTTGTAACATAAACAATTGATTAGTTTTAAGATGACGTATCATTTCGTTATATACTGTTAAATTGTATTCACATTTATTTACTATTTCAAACATATTAAAAAATTCTGTTACTTTTTCATTTAAAATAGCAAATTCTGACTCTTCTAAACTATTTATTAGTTCATATAAATTCTTTAAGTTAATTACTGATTCTGCTCCTAATATTTCTTTAAAACAACGTTTTAAATCTTGAATTGAACATGTATCAGTAATTCCTACAGATAATAAGCTTGGCATTAAAAGTTTTAATTCTGCTAAAAATTTTTTGAACTCAAATTCACTAATTCCTTCTTTTAATTTTACTTTTAAAGTTACATATTTTTCTGTTTCTTCATCTATATAACTCATTGTTTTAGGATTATTCCCATTTAAATATAAAATTGTCTCTACCATAAAATTCCTCCTTGTGATATGATATACTGCTTATCATTCTTGACAACTATAACATTCTATTATTTTCATTTACAAATATGAATAATTAATAGAAGTACTTCTAATTTTAGTATATTATTTTATAAATTTATTTCATTAATATTTTTTTGATTAAATCAATTTATATAACGATTATTTGTTAATTAATAATTCACTATTTTTATTTAGAACATGATAGTAAAAAAATTCTTTATTAAGAATGATACACTGTTATTATTTAATTAAAAGTAATAATTTGAGTTTTTAAATTTTATAGTATTTCAAAAGGAACATAATTTCTAATAAAAATATTTGATTAATATTATTTTAATTTTTTGGGATAGAATTCTTTATTTTTAATTTTGTTATAATTTTAAAGAAATGAAAATAGAGTATTAAAAAAGCTAATACTCTATCTAATATTTAATGGTTCTTCGAATTTGAGGGGACCTGAAAATAACATCTAAATTTTTAGATGTTATTTTCATATCTTATAATTATCTCAAAGTAGTAAAATTGAAGTTATCATAAAAACTTAAAATTAATATTTTAGAATTTTGTAATAACTACTTTAAAGCTAGGTCCACTGAATTTCGAAGAACCAAAAAAGCTAATACTCTATCTAATATTTAATTTGTATTTTTTTCATAAAAGTTACCATTTTCTTCAAAAAATACATTAGGAGATAAATTCCTTAATTTTTCTAATATTCTTAGTTTATCATTCTCTGTTGCTAATGAAGTGTATTCATCTTTTTGTTGACAAGGAATAATTTTATATTGAAAATTTTTTTCATTATCAACTGTTAATTGAAAAATTGCTGTATCTTTTGTTTCATTATTAAAAATAAAATCTCCTAAATTATATATTATTGCTTTTCCTTGATAAAAGTCTATTCCTTGTAAAATATGTGCATGGGTTCCAATTATAATATCACTTCCTGCTTCAATATATTTTTTAGCAGTTTCACTTTGTACTTCTTCTAGATCAGTTGAATCTTCTTTTCCCCAATGTAGAAGTGTTACTACGATATCACTAGTTTGTTTCACTTTTTCAATTTGGTTAATTAATAAAGATGGATTATAGCATCTAAATACACCACTTGAGTTAGTTGTTGCCCCTGGTGTTAAAATAAATTTTTCTGCTCTTGTTGCGTTTAAAAAAGCGATTTTATATCCATTGATAATAAAATAATAAGGTTGTATTGCTTCCTCTATGTTTTTTCCTGCACCTATGTATGGGATTTGATATTGTTTTAAAGATTCTAATGTATCTTGAAATGCAATTTCTCCAAAGTCATATACATGATTATTAGCAAGGGTTACTAAATCTATTCCCATTTCTTTATAGATATTGAGGTTTTCTGGTACTCCTCTAAATGTATAATACTTACCTGGCATTTTTTCGCCACGATTACTAATAGTAAATTCGTTATTAGCTATGGTAATATTACTATTTTTTAATATATTAACAGTTTCTTCAGACAATATTCCATATATTTGTTTTTTTCTTTCTTGATATTTAGGAATAATATACCAATTATCTGCTAGCGAAACATCCCCAATAAAACTTAATTGAATATTATTTGTAATTGTGTCTATTTTTTTTAAATTATTTATATCGTTGTAAGTATTATTGTAAGTATCTAATAATACATTTAATGAATAATTATAAATAATATGCCATATATTCTCTTCATTATTATTTAAATAATTTTTTAAAGATAACAATTTTGTTCTTCCATATTCTTTTTCTAGCCATTCTAAAAAATCTTGTGTTATTTTCTCATTTTGATTGATTTTTAAAATTTCTTCTATTACATTTTCTTCTTTTGGTTTAGTTTGAATTTCTTGATGAATACTTTGATAAAAATATATAAATATTAGTAGAAATAAAATTATAAGTAAAATTATAAATAGAAATAATGCTATTTTATTTTTTTTCATTTTGTAATTCTTTAGGAATTTCTTTTAAATGAAAATAATTTCCTACTTCTAAATTTTCAAAAAAATTTAATGGTAATAAAATGGTTGTTGTTGCATTTTTTTCTTCTATAAATGTATTTTCATGCATATTTCTCTTTATATATAATATTTTAAAATTATCATCTGTCATTACAACATCAATTTTTTGTTTATTTGCAATAGAACTATATCTGTTACAGTTTTTTATTATTATTGCATAATATAATTTTTGAAAATGATATTTTAAAAGAATAGGATTTTGTGTAATTGTTACCATTATTTCATTATTTTCATATTCTAGTTTCATATTATGTTGATATAATTTTTATTTGCCTTTCCATTGCCAATCTTGGATTTCTGGCATATCTTTTCCATGTTCATATATATATTGTTTATGTATTACTAATTTATCTTTACATAATTGATTTAAAAGAGCACTTCTATTTCCTAATTGAGGAAGATGCTTTAAGGCTGCTAAAACAAGGTGATATCTGTCAATTCCATTTTGGACACACATATCAAATCTAGTTGTAATTGTTCCTTCTTCTTTATAACCATGTACATGTAAATCTTTATTGTGTCGTTTATAAGTTAGTTGGTGAACTAAATTGGGATATCCATGAAAAGCAAAAATAATTGGTTTATTTTTTGTAAATAAAGCGTCGTAATCTTCGTCTGTTAATCCATGTGGATGTTCTGTATTAGATTGTAGTCGCATTAAATCTACAACATTTACTACTCTAATTTTTAATTCTGGAAAATACTCTCTTAGAATAGAAGTTGCTGCTAATGTTTCTAATGTTGGAGTATCTCCACAGCATGCCATAATAATATCTGGTTCTTGGTTTTCATCATTACTTGCCCATTTCCATATACCAATTCCTTGTGTACAGTGTACAACTGCTTCATCCATACTTAACCATTGTGGTCTTGGGTGCTTTGATGCTACAATTACATTAATATAATCTTTACTTTTCATACAATGCTCAAAGCAAGATAATAAACAATTTGTATCTGGTGGCAAATAAATTCTTACAATATCAGCTTTTTTTGTCACTAAATGATTTAAAAATCCTGGATCTTGGTGAGTATAACCATTATGATCCTGTTGCCACACATGAGAAGTAAGTACATAATTTAGTGAAGAAATTTTTTGTCTCCATGGCAATTGTTTACATACTTTTAACCATTTAGCATGTTGACTTGCCATAGAATCAACAATTCTAATAAAAGCTTCATAACTTGTAAAAAATCCATGTCGACCTGTTAATAAATATCCTTCTAGCATTCCTTGACATACATGTTCCGATAAAATAGAATCAATGACTACACCATTACAGTCTAAAAATTCATCATTATCTTTTTTTATAGCATTCCACTTTCTATTTGTTTCTTCAAAGACATAATTTAAGCGATTAGATAAAGTTTCATCTGGAGCAAATATTCTAAAGTTATGTTTTTCTTTATTTAGTTTAATGATATCTTTTATGTATTTTCCTAGTTCTATCATATCTTGTGCTTGAACTTTTCCATGTTCTGTTATATTAACTCCATATTCCCTAAAATCAGGTAAATTTAATTCTTTTAATAACTTTCCTCCATTTGCATTTGGATTTGCTCCCATTCTTTGTTCTCCTATTGGAGCTAATTCTTGCAAATCTTTAATTAAGGTACCATTTTTATCAAATAGTTCTTCAGGCTTATAACTTCTTAACCATGATTCTAGAATTTCTAAATTTTCTTTATGTTCTTCATCAACAATAACTGGTACTTGATGTGCTCGGAATGAACCCTCTATTTTTTTTCCATCAACTTCTTTTGGTCCTGTCCACCCCTTTGGGGTTCTTAGGATAATCATTGGCCAAATTGGTCTTTTGGTAGTTTTACGATATTTAATATCTTTTATTTTTTCAATGACTTCATCTAATACTTCTGCCATTCTTTTATGCATTGTCATTGGATTATCTCCCTCAACATAGTAAGGAAGATATCCACTTCCTCTGAAATAGTCATCTAATTCCATATCACTAATTCTAGAAAATAATGTAGGGTTTGCTATTTTATATCCATTTAAGTGTAATATTGGTAATACTACTCCATCTGTTTTGGGATTCATAATTTTATTAATTTGTAAAGAGGCTTGAAGTGGACCTGTTTCTAATTCTCCATCTCCTATAACACAAGCTGCTATTAAACTTGGATTATCTAAAACGGCACCATAAGCATGTGATAAACTATACCCTAACTCCCCACCTTCATTTATTGAACCAGGATTTTCTGGAGCAGCATGTGAAGAAATTCCACCTGGGAAAGAAAATTGTTTAAATAATTTTTTTAAACCTTCTTCATCCTTGGTAATACTAGGATATATTTCAGTATAACTTCCTTCAAGATAAGTATTAGAAACTGTTACTTGTCCTCCATGTCCTGGTCCTGAGATATAAATCATATTAAGGTTATACTTCTTAATTACTCGATTTAAATGGGTATAAATAAAGTTTTGTCCAGGAACTGTTCCCCAGTGTCCAACAACATTTGGTTTTATATCTTTTAATGTTAGTTTTCGTTTTAATAATGGATTATCTAATAAATACATTTGACATGCAGATAAATAATTAGCAGCCCTAAAATAAGCATCTATTTTTTTCAATTCTTTTGTTTCCATATTTTTCCTCATTTCTATATTAGTTAAAAAAAGTCCAATTCTGAACTCTTTTTGATTTTACAAAATTACTGATCAATACTTTCTAACTTTTTATCTAAATCATCTATAATAGTTTGGAGTCTATCATAATTTATTTTTAAATTTTCTTTTTCTTTCTTTATTCTACTTTCTTCATTTGTTTTATAGTTAATAAATTTTTGTTTTTCATGGGATAATCTTTCTTTATCTTTTTCTAATTCGGTACTTGATTTATGAATGCTTACCCTCATTTCCTTTAATTCATCAATATATTTATTAATTTCACTTACTCTGGCTTGTAATGCATCAAATAATTCATCGAAATCAGACAATTGTTTTTTTTCAATTGAATTATTTTTTATTTTGGGAGAAATTTTTTCATTATTAATCAATCGATATTCAGTCCAAAATTGTTTTAAAGAGGAAACTTTTGGTCTAACAACAATCCCTTTTTCTGTGTAATTATTAAAGTAAATTACATTATCAATCTCATTATCTATTGGAGTGATTCCTTTTATTCCTTCATACATTTGATTGATTCTACTTCTATACTCCTTATGTTTAGAAAAATTTGTCATCTTTACAGTTTCTTCTTTGTCTTTAGTTTCAATATTAGGAACTATTTCTCTTTCAAAAGTATTTACTTTTTCATGTGCATTTAACTTTTTACTTTTCATTTCTCCTAAGTTTGAAAATAGATTTTCTGGTAATTCTATATTTCTTATTTTGCTACTATACATTTTTCTCACTCTCCAAACTGTATCTAGACATCATTTTCATTATATTTTTTAATTTTTCCCATTCCGTTCCTTCACTGATATTTTCTATATACTGATTATTTTCTTTGTTAATGATTTTTCCTGAATAAATGATAGTATTTCCTCCTCTATCATGTTCATTTTTGGTATAGATTATATATTTTTCATCTAATTCTTTAACTTTAAAAGCACAAATTAATTCTACTTCTCCTACCTCTTTATAACCATCAACTAAAGTTATTATTCTGCTGTTTCCCATTCTATTCTCCTCCTATTTTATATGTATTATAACATATATTTAATTTAATCACAAGTAAATAATTAATAAAATTATAAAGTGCAATTTCATTATGTAAACGAATTTTATGGTTATTTTTTTGTTAATTTTTGTTGTTATAGTTTGAAAAATCTATATATTAAATAGAGTTATGGTTGATGATTATTAATTACGATATAATTGGATTGTAGGTGAGGATATGAAGAAAAAATTAATTCATTCTTCTGTTCAAATATTAAAGAAAAGTGGTAAATATAGTGATGAACAGATAGAAATTATTATTTATGGATTAGAAGGACTATATCTTACTTTTACTAAGATGATTATTATCTTTTTATTATCCATATTACTGGGAATTTTTAAAGAAGTATTTATTCTTCTAATTACCTATAATATTATTCGATCCCAAGCTTTTGGAATACATGCAAGTAAAAGTATTTATTGCTTAATTTCATCTCTGATTTTTTTTGTAGGAGGGGCATTGATTTGCAAATATGTTACTTTACCTTTATGGGAAATGATAATTATTGCTATTCTATGTAATATATGTTTATTAATTTATGCACCTGCTGATACACATAAACATCCTCTTATTCATTCTAAAAAGAGAAAGAGATTTAAATTTTTAAGCTTTAGCTTTGGGGTAATATATACTGTTTTAATTATTTATTTTAATGGTCTAGCTATTACAAAGTATTTATTAATGGGAATGGTAGAAGCTGTTTTAATGATTTTACCTATTACTTATAGTACATTCAAGATGCCATATAATAATTATAAAACGTATTATGATGATGTTGAATTAATTAGCAATAATTAATTTTACATAAAACAATAAAATGAGAAGGAGGAAAAAATATGAGTTTTATTGCAGATTTATTAGCAAAAATTGGAGGAGGAGCTGCTAACAAAGGTACGCAAGGATGCGTTTTTCTAGTGATGGATGAACCAAAGATGCCAAAAAAGTTAATCGAAAAATAATTCACATATTAAAAAAGCACTTTAATGGTGCTTTTTATGCTTTTTTCACAATAATAGTTTGACTATAAATATCATTTTTTATATTTCTTTTCGTTTCAAAAATATTATTTTTTTGAATAATTTGATTAACTAACAATAATCCATGTCCGCGATTTCTTCCTTTAGTTGTAAAATTTTCTTTTCCTATTTTTTCTTCATCGATTTCATTATTATAGGTATTTGAAATAATCATTCTAAACTCATTTTCTAAATTTGAATATGCTTCTATTCCTAATTCTTTATCTTTAGATTCTGCGCTAGCCTCAATGGCATTATCTATAAATACACCTAAAATTTTAGCAAACTCTCTTTGTTGTTTTAAATCTAAATCAAAAACTGTTGATTTTTTTATTTTCTTGGAAATATTAATAGAAACATTTATTCCTAATTCTTCTGCTTTTTGTACTTTAAAATAACACAACCCTTTAATTCCGTTTGCAGGTAAATATCCAAATTTTGCATATTTTTCATTTTTTACAGAATATGTATCTCCTAATATTTCATCAATATAATCAATAATTTCACTTTCCTTCTCTTTATCACATATTTTTGCTCTGATTGCCAAAAATTCATTTTTAGTTTCATGTCGAAGAGTTCTCTGATTTTCTACCTCTTCTTCATATGTTGTCATAAATTCAAGTAATTTATCATAGTCTCCTGTAATTTTATTATTAACTATTATTTGTCTAATAAGACTAAACATAGAAATTATTAGCACTCCTATAGCCACTACATAAGAAAAAAATTCTTTATTAAATCTAATATTTCTAGCCATATAGTAAAAAAAATTAAAAGTAACGATAAATGTTAAAATTGATAAAATAATTATTCTTTTGTTGTTATCTATTTCAATATTAATTATTTTCTTTAATTGTTTTTTTAGAAAAATTGTCAATATTGTAATAATAATGAACACAATAGTATTAGATAATATACTACCTGCTAATGAATTAAAGCAGAAAGATCTATCTACTCCCAATATCTCTGTAGCAAAGAACATTACCAAAAAATCTGGTATTATAATCATTATCATATATAAAATAGCTAAAAAATAGGCTTTGCTAGTTTTTAAATCAAAAAGTATCTTGTAAAAAAAAGCATTAATTATTGCCATCATTATACTTTTTTCTATACCTTCTAAATTTAGAAAGATTAATGTCTGGAGTATAGAAAAAATCAAAATATTAAATATATCCTTAAAAGACTTATTTAAATCTATCTTTCTTTCTAATACTATTCTACCAAAAATATATACTCCTACCATCATGATGCAGACACTGATGTAACCACTAATAATTTGCCACATATTCTCTCAACTCCTTCTTCTTTCTGTTAGATAGCAAATATACTGTTTCATTGTTAAGAAAAGTAATAGTATTTTCAGAATAATTTATTCTTTTTATCTTTTCTATATTAACAATACATGATTTGTGACATTGAAAGAAGCTGTGACCTAATTTTTCTGAAAGTTCCATAATAGACATGTTAGTTTCAAATTCTTCTCCACTTTCTGTTCTAATAATGCATTTAGGAACGTCTTGTACTTTTTCAATATATAAAATATTGTCATAAGGAATTCTATATGAATTTCTATTAAAGTTATAGATAAGTACTCCTTTTTTATTTATTGTTTTGATAATATAGTTCATTGTTTCTTCGAATCTTGAGGACCATAATTTGTCTTTTGGAATATAATCTAGTGCTAATAATCTAGAATAAAAGATATCATTTTTACATTCACTGTGATTAGTTACAAATAAAATAATACTTTCTAAATCATTTTCTCTAATTTCAGATGCTATTTCTAATCCTGATATTTCTCCTAATTCAATATCTAGAATATAAACTTTTTGTTCTCCTTCCGTATTAATAATTTCATGAACATCCTTATTGTATTCTGAGAATTCATTTATTTTATACTCAAAATTATAAGGCATCATTACTTTTGTTAAAATGTTGTGAATTTTCGTTAAAAATTCTTTATTATCTTCACAAATAATAAATCTTACCATAGTTCTACTCCCTCCTAGCGAACAAGTTCATTATACCATAATTTACCAAAAAATATTGGGATCGTATCTTGAAATGTAGAATTTGATGCCTAAAAGAAAAAAAGTTTATCTATTAGATTACTTTTTACTTTTTAATAAAAAAAATTCCACATTATGGAATCTTTTTTACTTATTGTATCAAACTATTTACTTACTAATTCTAATGCTTTTTCTAACTGTAGATCTACATTATCTTTTATTTCATAAGGTACTGGATCAGTTGGTTTTACACCTTCCTCATTTATCCAATTTCCGTTTGGTGTAAGCCATTTTTGGATAGTATATTTTATCATACTTCCATCAGATAATTTTTTTGTTTTTTGAACCGTTCCTTTTCCATAAGTTTGTGTTCCAACTACATATCCACCATAACTTTCTTTAATTGCAGATGCTAAAATTTCAGAGGCAGATGCACTAGTAGTATTTACTAATACAGCAATTGGATATGTTCTATTTTCTTTTGTTTTATCTTTTATTACTTCTTTCTTATTATTATCTTCTAATTGATAAATTATTTTTCCTTTTTTTAGAAATAAACTACTAATATCTGTAACAGCACTTAAGTAACCACCAGAATCATTTCTAACATCTATAATTAAAGCTTGAATGCCTTTTTTTTCTAATTTTGTTAATTCTTTTTTGAATTGTTCATATGTTACTGATGAAAATATTGAAATATCTATATAACCAATTTTTTTATTTTCTTTTTCCAATACTTTACTTGTTGCAGAAGGAACTTCAACTTTTTTTCTATCTACTGTAATTTCTTTCTCTACCCCATCTCTTTTGATTGTTAATTTTATTTTTGATTCTTTACTATTTTTCACATAATTTGACATATCATTACTTGTTTTTCCTTGATAATCTTGACCATCTATTTTTAATATAATATCTTTTTCTTTTAATCCTGCTTTTTTTGCTGGACCATTATCAAAAACATTAACTACAACGATATTGTTATTCTCATCCATAGATACCATACAACCAATACCTTCATAAATGCCATCTACTGTTTCAAGAAAGTTTGATGCATCATTTTTGGAAGAATAATTAGTATAATCATCTCCTACTTCTGATAACATTGAATCAACTGCATTGTCAATTAATTTATTTTTGTCTAATTTTCCATAATAATTCGTAGTAATTGTGTCGTATACATTGATTACTTTACTTAATTCTCCGTATAATTTTATAAAATTTTTCCCACCACTTAAGATAAATAAAATAATTAAACAAGTTATAGCACCCATTATTTCAAAAAGAATAATGGATAAAACTTTTTCTCTGAACGCATTTTTACTTTTCTTTTCAGAATTATTTTTGAAGGAATTTTTTTTTGCTTTTTCTAATTTAAACTTATAATTTTTTTCAAGTTTTTCTTTTCTTCTTTTCTGTTTTTCTTCTTTTATTTTTTCTTTCTCTTTTTTGATAATTTCTTTTGATTTCTGGATTTGTTTATCTTTATTTTTCTTTATTAAACTCATTGTTATCACCATGATATAAGTCTATCACAAACAATTTATAAATACAATTCTTTAGTAAGAACTTTACATGGTAGATTTTTTTATTATTTGATAAAAAAAGAAGAAGAACTTGATTTTTCTTTGATTGCTCTTCTTTTATTTTTCTGTTTTTGAAGTTTTTTTAGTAGATTTCTTATCTAGTTTTTCTTTATTATTTGGTGATTGTGCTAAGAAAGTAACTTTTTCTGCTACAATTTCTGTTTTTTTCTTTTTACTGCCATCTTCTGCTGTTATTACTCTAGTTTGAATTCTTCCTTTTACGCCAACCATATCGCCAGTTTGACAGTATTCAGCAGTATTTTCTGCAACGTTTGTCCATAGGGTACAGTCCAAAAAATCAGTATCATATTCTCCGTTCATGTTTTTATAATTTCTAGGTACTGCTAGTGTTACAGTTGCTGTTTTTTTTCCATTTTCTGTCGTTCTTAATTCTGGTGTTTTAACAATTCTTCCAACCAAGACAATTTGATTTAACATATTATCCCTCCTTTCGTGATGAATATAACATTTCATCAAAAAAGATACAAATTTTTAAAAATAAATTCTTTCAAAAATTATTAATTACTTTGATTAAAATACTTCATTCTCTTTTTTCATTAGGTAAAAATGAGAGTGATATAGAGATTTTTGGATTTTATTACCATTTATAATCAATTCCAAATTTTAAAAGAAGGAACTTTGCATTTGACAAAAATTTGACACAAAAAAAGAAGATTACTTATATTTCATCTTCTTATGATTCTATGTTTATTTTAAGTAGTCGATTTAATTCAACAGCATATTCCATTGGAAGTTCCTCACGAAACTCATTGATAAATCCTAAAATAATTAGTTCTTTTGCTGCTTCTTCAGGAAGTCCTCTACTCATTAGATAAAAAAGCTTATCATCACTAATTTTACTTACTGTTGCTTCATGTTCTAATAGTGATGTTGAATTGGACACAATATTTTTAGGAATTGTATCACTTTTAGATAATTTGTCTAAAATAATGGTATCACATTTGACACTTGCTAACGAATCGTGTGCTTTCTTTGTTATTTTTACAGTTCCACGGTAAGTGGCATTTCCGCCATTAGAGGCAATAGATTTTGAGACAATATTGCTTTTAGTATATGGTGCTAAGTGAATCATCTTTGCCCCAGTATCTTGAATTTGATTTTTTCCTGCTCCTGCTACGGTAATACAAGTTCCCCTAGCGTGAGGTCCATTTAAAATGCAAGCTGGATATTTCATATTAGTTTTGGCACCAACATTTCCATCTATCCATTCCATTAATCCATTTTCTTCTACTATTGCTCTTTTGGTAACTAAATTATAGACATCACTTGACCAGTTTTGAATTGTCGTATATCTGCATTTTGCATTTTTTTCTACAAATATTTCTACTACAGCAGCATGTAAGGCATCTTCTGTATAAGTAGGTGCAGTGCACCCTTCAATATAGTGAAGCTCACTGCCTTCATCAACAATGATTAAAGTTCTTTCAAATTGTCCCATATTTTTGCTGTTAATTCTAAAATAACTTTGTAGTGGTCTATCTAATTTAGTGTAAGGAGGGATATAGATAAAAGTTCCTCCACTCCAAACTGCTCCATTTAGTGCTGTAAATTTATTTTCATCATATTTTACTAAGTGATTAAAGTATTTTTTAAAAATTTCTGGATGTTGTTTTAAAGCACTATCCGTATCTAGAAAGATAACATTTTTTTCTTCTAATTCTTTAATCATATTATGATAGATGACTTCACTATCATATTGAGCACCAATGCCATCTAAGTATTTTTTTTCTGCATCTATTACTCCCAATTTATCAAATTCATCCCGAACAGAACAAGAAATATTATTCCAATCATTGGTTAGTTTTTCTTCTCTTTTTTTATAATAATTTATGCTATCGTAATCAATATCTAATTTAGGACCAAAAGATGGATTTTTACTATTTTTAAAGCATTCAAAAGATTTTAGTCTAAAATCTAACATCCATGTTGGTTCTTCTTTAATGCTAGATATATTTTTTATGTCATCACTTGTCAATTTCATTGTAATCACCTTTTTCCGTCCTTATTATATCAAATATAGATAAAAATAAAAAGTTATTTTGTTTTTCAAAGAATATTTTTGAAAAGAAAATAACTTATTTTATACAATAAAGTAAATATCCAATACAAACAGAAAATACTGCTATTATGACTAATCCAATGATCATTTGAACAATGTTTACATATCCAGCACTACTGCTTGTTTCTAACATACTTCTTTCTCTATTTAATCTTTCAAAGTAATTTAAATTTGTAATGATATTATTTAACATCATATTATAAGTACTTAAGTCTAAATTGTATTTTAAGATAATGTCAATATTTTGGAGATATCTATCTTTTTTACTTAATATTTTTTCTACTCTATCTTTTATTTTATCATAATAATTATAGAATAAACATTCAATTAGTTCATAGCGATTACAGGTTATTCCATTGATAATAATAATATCATTATTTTTTAGAATTGATGGAAAAACATTATCGAATAATGGAGCAAAAGAATATCTTTTTGTTTCTTTATCACATAGAATTCCATAATCTTTAAAATTTCTCTCGCTTTGGTTGATTAGGCTATCAAATAAAAGCATATCAAAATATTTTTTTTCTATTTTTTGATAGTCTTCTTCTAACATGCTAGGTAGACTTTTTAAGACGTTTAATCCATAATCTATTATTGTTTTATAATCTTCTTTGGTGTTGGCTACTTTTAATTGTTCTGCTGTATCAACCCATTTTTCTTTTTTTAATTTTCCACTAGTAATTAATTTTAAAAAGCGTTTTTTTAAGTTTTCTACATCATAAAATTCATCATCATCAACAATATCTCTAATAATAATTGAGTCTTTTTGCTTTGTTGCTCCATAAACTCTATATTCTTCTACAATATCGATATTTAATAATTTTCCTATTTGACAAATGGCAATTTCTAAATCATCAACTTGGGTATGTTTTTGGTATCCTTTAAATGTATTTTCTACTAGTACTTCTGATGATTCTGGATTGGTTACGGTAACGGATACTGGTTGAAGATAAACATTACTATTATTATCAAAAGCTGTTAAATAGTAATTTTTTCCTGGATTTAAGCTAGGAGTATTTTGAATAGTAATTGCTAATTTATTTTGATGCATATAATAATTAGCTGTATTTTCTACTTCTTGTTTAATATGCTCTATATTTCTAGTATCATTTTGATATTTTATGGCTAATTCATTGGATTGTTCTCTACTAAGCCCATATTTTGCACTGATGGTATTTACTAAATTTACAATATTATTTACATTTCCATTCATCTATTATCACTATCCTATTTACTATTATATGTTTTTAGTATATCATTAAATGACATAAAAAAAAAGAAATATTTGTTATTTTTTAGAAAATATTTCTTATGAAAGTAAAATATTTAGATATCCTTTTTTTATTTAAGGAATAATATTAATCAGTATTTTTAATGTATACTTAACTTATTTTGGTAATACTTCTATGATTTTTAATAAATTTCTTTATTCCTGTTGGATAAGGAAATGCTACGGTAATAATTTTTTTATCTACAGCTGTTACCACTCCTTCTCCGTAATCCTCATGTCTAATATTATCTCCTATATTATAATCAACATCATTTGTTCTATACATTCGTTCTTTATTTATTTTAGTAACTTTAGAGAAAATAGATGTCGTTTTCTTTTCTCTTTCTAAATATTTATCATCAATTTCATCAATAAATCGACTAGGAGCATTTACTTGTGTCTGTCCATATAGCATTCTTTTTTTTGTATTGATTATCCAAAGTTTTTTCTTTGCTCGGGTGATTGCAACATAGCAAAGTCTTCTTTCTTCTTCAATTGCTTCGTTAGTGCCTTCCATAATTGAGTTGTAATGGGGAAATATTCCTTCTTCCATACCAATGATAAAGACATAATCATATTCTAATCCTTTAACAGAGTGAACGGTCATTAAACTAACTTTATTATTTCCTTCAGAATGTTCTGTTACATCAGAAACTAGAGATATTTCATTTAAGAAATCATCGAGTGAAACTTCTCCAAATTCATTTTCATAATTTTTCGTAATGGATTTAAATTCTTCTAAATTTTCTAAACGAATTTCATTTTCTAGTGTTTTTTCTTCTGATAGTTCCTTTTTTAATCCACTTTTTTCTAGGACTAATTCGACTAGTTCTGTTAATGTTTTATTTTCAGAAGAAGCTTGTAATTCTTCAATTAATTGTTTAAAGGCAAGTTCTTTTCCAGAGGTGATGGCTTCAAACATTGATATATTATTTTCTTCTGCTCTAGCATTAATATTAGCAATCGTAACATTGCCTATTCCTCTTTTTGGTACATTTATTACTCTAGTTAAGCTAACGTCATCTTTGGGATTGTTGATTAATCTTAAATAACATAATAAATCTTTAATTTCTTTTCGGTTATAGAAGTAAAAACTACCAATAATTCGATAAGGAATATTTGCTTTTAGCATTGCTTCTTCGATTGATCTAGATTGAGCATTTGTTCGATATAAAATAGCAATATCATCATAACTTGTACCAGTTTCTGCTATTTTTTTAATTTCTTTTACAACATAGTCCCCTTCTGATTTTTCATCATCTGTTTTGATATATTTAATTTTATCTCCTTCTTCGTTATTGCTCCATAAATTTTTGTCTTTTCTTAATTTATTGTGTTTGATGACACTATTGGCAGCATTTAGAATGGTTTTAGTGGAACGATAATTTTCTTCTAGAAGAATTGTTTTACAATCCGGATAATCTTTTTCGAAGTTTAGGATATTTTTATAGTTTGCTCCTCTAAAAGCATAGATAGCTTGATCGTTATCTCCTACGACAAAGATATTTCTATATTTTTTACTAATCATTTTACTAAATACGTATTGAGCTTCATTAGTATCTTGATACTCATCTATTAAAATGTACTTATATCTTTCTTGATAACTAGTTAAAATACTTGGACTAATTTCAAATAATTTAATGGGTAAAATTAGTAAATCATCAAAATCAACAGAATTTCCTGCTTTTAATTTTTGACAATATTTTTTATATAGTGTTACTATTTTTTCATCATATTCTTGTTTTTTAAATTTTTCTGGAGTAATTAATTCATTTTTTGCAGAACTAATTTTACTTCTTAGTTCTCTTGCATTGTAATATTTAGGATTCATATTTAAGTCTTTCATTAATTTTTTGACTACTGTTAGAGTATCATCACTATCTAAAATAATAAAATTTTTGTCATATCCTAAAAATTCATAATTTTCTTTTAATATTTTTAAGCCAAAGGAATGAAATGTTGAGATTTGAATGTATCTAGCATCTGCTCCTATTAATTTTGTTACTCTTTCTTTCATTTCTCTAGCTGCTTTATTGGTAAAGGTGATGGCTAAAATATTAGCTGGAGATACACCTTCTTCAATTAGGTAAGCAATTCGATTGGTTAAGACGCTAGTTTTTCCTGAACCTGCTCCTGCTAAAACTAACATTGGTCCTTCTTTATGAACAACTGCTTTTTGTTGATTTTCGTTTAAAAAACTAATATCCATGCTATGTTCCTCCTTTTTAGAAAATACTTTTTTAGTATTTTTCCTTTAAAAAAAGATATTTTATAATAAATATCTTTAAATTGTTTGTTCTGCTAAAGTATCAATAAAGGGAATTTTTTCGTTTAAATATAGTCCTATTTTTTTGTTTTCTAAATTTTTAATTAATTCTTCTTTGGGAATTTCAACAAAACTGTTTCTAGTATAGTTGAAACTATAATATTTTTGGGAAAAATTAATTAATAAGAAATGTTCTTTTTTGTTATTATTGTTAATATATAAATTGTTCATTGTTATTTTATCATCTGGACAATACTGATTAAATACTTCCTCAAAGATAATTTTTAATTCAATTGGTTTTATGTTACTTGCTCCAATAACGGTAGCTGTCTTGTTTAGAATTAGTTGAAAGATATTTTCTTTACTATAATCTAAGTTTGATAATATTTTTTCTAATTTATTATCATTATAATCATCTATTAAATAGGCAATTTTTTTGTCTAACATTAAATTATCATTATATCTAGCAAAATTTTTTGTTTTAAAATTAGCTTGAATAAATGGAATATCTTGAGTAATATTTGTTGACAATTCTCTATTATTTATCATTAAAATATTTTTTTGATACCCTAATTGTCCTGTTGTTATAATTTTACAATTAATATTCATAATTCTACATAAAAATAAATAAAGTTTACTTAGGGAATGATTGGTTCCTTTTCCATAGTAAAGACTTCCCCATAAATTATTAATTGTACTTATATTTTGTAAGTTAAAAGTTTCATTTTTATCTGGTAAAACATTAATGTCATAACTGATATTTTTACCAATTGTAATATATAAAAATCTAGCAATTTCTAATTCTGATAATGAACTAGGAATGCTATTGATAATATCTAAAATAAACAGTTGAGATTGTTTAAAAATATCATGTGAAACATAAATATATCCTTTTATTTCTTCTGATAGATCAGAATAGGAATAATTTTCTCCATTTTCTAGTAGATAGTAGATTACTTCTAGGTTAGGATTCATGATATCTAGGTTAATGTATTTAATGGATGGTGTGTTTTTTAATTTCTGGATATCATCCATTGTTTTTATATTCATTCTTATTTGGGAGCTATCTTTCATACTATCACCATTTTAATTATAGTATAGGTTAATAAAAAAAGAAACACAATTATACTTTGTGTTTACAAATTTTATTTTTTGTTTACTTCAAGTAAAATACTGATAAAGATTTTACTCCTTATCAGTATTATTAATAAAGCAATTATCAATTTTTTCTTTAATTATTTCTTTTGTAAAAGGTTTTGTTACGCAGTCTGTAAATCCTAAAAGTTGGTATTTTTCTTGTGCTCCACTTATTGCATCGGCAGTAAGTGCTATTACTGGAGTATTAAAATGATTCATTTTCTTTAATTCTTTCATTGCTGTTACTCCACTCATTATAGGCATCATAATATCCATTAAAATAATATCATATTGTTTTTCTTTAATTTTATCCAATGCTTCTTTTCCATTATAACACTCATCTATTTCTTTAAAATTTAAGGAAGCTATTGCTCTTTTAGCTACTTTGATATTTAATTTATTATCGTCAACAATTAAAATACTTTTTTCTTGATATGAAATTTTATTATTTATTTGCTCTTGATTTTGATTTTTAGAAATTCCTTCTAATTTATCTTTGGAAGAAATTTTCTGTGGTAAGGTTACCATAAACATTGATCCTTTACCAAAAGTTGATTCAACATTTATTTTTCCACCTAATAATTCGACTAATTTCTTCGTAATAGCTAGACCTAATCCAGTTCCTTCTGTTGTAGTATTCTTTTCTATATCTAATCGTTCAAATTTATGAAATAATTTATCAACGTATTCTTTTTTGATCCCTCTTCCTGTATCTTTAACAGTAATAAATAAAAGAGTTGTTTCTTTTTTGTTAATACATTTTATATTTAACTCTATTGAACCTTGATCAGTATATTTGATTGCATTGGATAATAAATTATTTAAAATTTGCTTTACATGAATTTTATCGCCATATAAGTATTCTGGAACATCTGGAGCGATATTTAAATGGTAATTAATCGGTTTTGTTCCAATTCTAGTTCCATTTATTTTAAATAAAGTTTCTACTTCTTCTTTAAAGTTATAAGTTAATTCATTTACTTCTAATTTATCACTTTCAATTTTATTGATGTCCATAATATTCCCAACGATTTCTAAAAGTGTGTGGGAAGCTGATATAACATCTTCAACATCTTCTTTCATACTACTTGATAAATCTTTATTATCTGCCATATCTTCACATAACCCCACGATAGCATTTAATGGGGTTCTTATTTCGTGAGACATTGAAGATAAAAAGTCACTTTTCGCAGCATTCGCTTTTTCTGCTTGTTCTCTTGCAATATTTAATTCTTCTATCATTTTAAGATCAGGGTTTTCAATGGTGTGATACATTAAAAATACTATATATGTTTCCATTGATGTCATTAACAGTAATTCAGGATGTACTCTTTGAATAAGCATTACTATAACTCCAAGTAGCATAAAAGCAAAGATTGGTAAATATTTTTTATCTTTTAGTTCATTATAATTTCCTAATAAGCGAACTACCCATACACAAATGTATAATCCTGAAACAATGAACATTACATTAGCACTAGGTCCATATGAATATATTGCGCCATTATTATTATGATAATATAATGGCGACATAACAATTCCTATTGAAAAAATAATATATAATACCATAAATATTTTTTTTATTTTGGATAGTTCTTTTTCTATATTTTTTGATGTTATGGAAAAGATATATAAAGTGAATAATGTTAACCATGTTAATAAATAAATAATATATCCTTTTGATACAACAATATTTAAAACAGGAAATTTATTTTCATTTAGAATTGTATAGTAACTTCCTAACGCTAATAAAACACCTATTAAATTTGTTACCATAATTCTTTCAAATATTTTATTTTCAATTGTTTTTAATCTTTTTTTTGAAAAATATACTCCATTTAAAAGTAAACTATAAAACAAACTACAAACTGTATAAAAATTCATAAATTTTATCCCCTTTTTATTTCTTTTCTAACTTTTTTATTTTTCCTTTTTCTGAATTTAATTCCATTTTTTGTACTTCAAATGAATTAATTTTCCCAACATCAGTTAAAGGTAGTGAATCCCTAAAGGAATAAGTAATTGGTACATCTCTTTCTGGCAGCATTGAAGAACATAATGTTCTTAATTCATTTTCTATTTTGTCCTTTTCGTTGGCATATTCTTTCTTTAAAACTACGACAGCACGTGGCAATTCTCCATGAATGCTAGTAGAACAAGGAATGCCAACTACGCAGCAGTCTTGTACTTTATCATGGGATAAAATGACATTTTCCATTTCTAGAGGCCAAACATTATGACCATCAGGTCTAATTATCATATTTTTTGTACGACCATTGATATATAATATTCCATTTTCATCTATATATCCTCTATCTTTTGTATGTGTCCATAATCTACCATCGCTGTGTATTTTTTGAACTCTATTTGTTTCTTCCAAATTTCCATAATATTCTAACATAGAGGAAGGTCCACTAATACAAACTTCTCCATATTCTTTGTATTTTACTTCCTCTTCATTAACCACATCGCTCGTTTTATCCTCCGGAAACTTAAATACAGAAATAGTATTTTTTACAAGGGGAACACCTGAACTTCCAATGGTGTTACATTTATTTAATCTTGTAGAAACACTAGAATTTCTTTCTGTTAACCCATAACCAACAATTACATTCTTCTGATAATGGTGTTGATGAAGAAAATCATTAAATTCTTTTTCACTTTCTTCTAAAAATTTATCTCCTCCTGCTGAAATAGAGGTTAGAAATTTTGAAAAGTCAATATTTTCCATTTTTTTATCTCTAGATAAATAGATATAATGTGTAGGAACACCAACAATATGATTAGGTTTATACTTAATAATATTATCTGCAAATTCATTTTGATCAAACTGAGGAATAATAATATTTTTTATTCCCAAACTAGTTGCCATAACAACGCCAAAAGTCCAACCGTACGCAATGAATTCTGGCATAATATTTAATAAAGATTGCCCTCTTTGTAATCCAAGATCTGTTGCCTTGTACTGTTCTATTAGAGATAGAGCACTATCATTGGTTAGTATGACAGATTTAGGAGCACCCGTTGTTCCTCCAGTTCTTACCATAGCAACTGGCATATTTGGAGAATATTCACATTCTTCAGCTTGATAATTTTTTCCTTGCTTTAAAAATTGATTCCAATTTAAATAAAAATCCCCATAATTAATCTTTGGAATATTAAGTCCACTTTTATTTAATTTTTGTTTTAATTTTCTCTTAAATATTCCTTTACATAAGATTGGGATTGAATCCATATATGAAATACAGATTACATTTTTTACTTTAGTATCATTTATTATACTTGAGATTTTAGGATAAGCAATATCAAGCATAATTAGATAATCCGAGTTTACTTTTTGAATATCTTCCTTGATTCCATTTGCGTGATTTCTTGGATCAATATTATTTGCAATTGCTCCAATCTTCATTAATGCAAAATTAGCATAAATAGTTTCTGGAAATGTTGGAGAGCAAATCGTTACTACATCCCCTTTCTTTACTCCTAAGGCTGTTAAAGAATTTGCTACTTTATCAATATTTTCAAAAACTTTCTTAGTTGTTATATTGAATCCATAATAATCCATTGCAATATCATCTAAAAAACACTCAGTATTCTCTTTTGCATATCGATATAATGTTTTTTGTGGTATATTACTTTTTATCGCTGTTTCATCATAATATTTAAGCCATGGTTTATCAACACTAGCGTAATTTGTTGGTGGACCTTGTACCTTTCCTAAAGATAAATTTCTTAAGTGTAAATCTCTCATTTTTTGTTCATTTAATGAAAGACTTCCTAATTTAGTTTTATATTTTTGTAGGTCATTATTATTCATAACCATGCTCCTTTCTTGATTTGATTATAGCAAATAAAAAAAAGAAAGTGAACTTAGTTAACTCACTTTCTTCAACTTTTTCTTATATTCATTTGTAATTTTAATCTTCTTGATAGATGTAATAAAATTAAAAAAAACACTTAATAAAATCTTTAGTTCTAGCTAAAATTTCGCGAATTTCTCTTTTCTCTTGATTGGTATATTTTCTTTGGTTAGAAGGAATACCATAAGCATTAATATTTAATGCCTTAGCAATATAAAGTGCTCTAGGTAAATGATACTTTTGAGTTACAATAATCATATTTTTAGCATGATAAATATATTTTGCTCGATAGATACTGTCATACGTAGATATTCCCAAATCATCACTAACTATATCTTTATTTGAAATATTATTTTCTAATAAATAATTTTTCATTACATTAACTTCATCATAATTATCATTAATATGATCTCCACTTACTAGTATCTTTGAAGAAACATTACTCTGATAAAGGTTAATACTTTTCTTTAATCTATCTTCTAACATTGGGCTTGGTCTTTTAGCTTTGATACCTGCTCCTAAAACTAAAATGTAATCTATATCATTTAAGTCTTTGGCTTTATTTTCAGAAAGAATTTGGTTTTTTGTTGTTTCTAAAATATATAAATTAGTTCCTAGAATAAAGAGAATAAAAAGGGCAATAAGAATTTTTAAGTATTTTAAGGGCTTTAGAAACATAATATCAACTTCTTTCTTACAGATTTTAAAATACTTCTAAAGAATATACTATCTGTAAAAAATTATAGCATGAATAAATAATAAATTCAAATTTGATTGATATAAATTTTTTCACAAAAAAACTACATTAATCAATGTAATTTTATAATTTTGGAGATAATACATACCTTATTTTCTTGTCTACTGGTGACAAAACCTCTTGAAAACTTGGGACATTTTTTCCTCTTAATTCAATATCATTTATTCCTTCTAATAAAGTATGTACTTTTAATGGCACTATTCTACCTCCATAAAAGAGTGATTAGCTTCTACATTTTTTGCTTGATATCCTTTTGCTGTACTAATTAAATTAAATGTTACCTCTTGTCCAGGCGCTAATGTTTTATATCCATCTGCTTTTATTGCAGAATAATGTACAAAAATATCTTCTCCTTCATTAAATTCTATGAAACCAAAACCTTTTGCATCATTGAACCACTTTACTCTACTCTTCATTCTTGTTCCTCCTTTTATACTACTCTTTCATTATGTCACAAAACATTATGTTAAAACTGTAATTTTTATGTATATAAATTAAATAAAATATATCTATAAAAAAACTGTAATGTTTCTGCCATGATATCATTTATTTTTTATTAATTCTGATTTATTCTTTTTCCTTTTAGGAAGAATATTACTATGGAGTTGTGTTACATCATATATTTTCTTTAATATAGCTATTTCTTTATTTACTTGGTCAACACTTAAATTTAATTCTTGTGCTTGTTTTACAATACTATAACCACCTACTCTTGTTCTAATTATAAATTCTTGTCTTGAATTTAAATTTCCTTCTTTTATAAATGTTTCTAAAATTGATTTTGTCCATAATACTTGTTTTGTCATTATTCATCATACTCCTTACTTTTTTGGAACATTTTTTATCATTTTACAATAAAAAATATGATAATAAATAAAAAAAAATTTTAGAATATATTATTAATTCATTAAACGATATTGATTTTACTGTTTGTTAATTTTTCTTTTTTTAATTAAAATGGTTGAAAAAATATCTAATATATGATAGATTATATTTAGTTGAATTCATTGTTTGACTTATTGTTTAGGGAATTAGTTCAGTTGGTAGAACGCAGGTCTCCAAAACCTGATGTCGTGAGTTCAAGTCTTACATTCCCTGCCATATAGAAATCTGCTCCAACTTTTGGAGTTAAAAATATCGGTTCTTCGAATTTGGGGGAACCTAGAAAAAATTAGTTCAAAATAATTGGACTAATTTTTTTGAGATAAAAAAAGACATTGATACACTTCTTTGATACAATGTTTATAGACCAAAAAAATACAAAGTATGAGGTGTTGTCAATGTCTATAATTAATTCTATATTAAAAATGCTAAATATGAAAGATAAAAATTTCATTTTTAATGAAAATTTTATAACAGAAAGAAAAATTCAAGGAAAAAGATGTTTAGTAATATTAGGATATTTAAAAAATGAATTTGAATGTTGTCCTTGTTGTGGTTGCTTAAATGAAAATGCTAGTATCAAAAAAGTAACTAAAAAATCTTTGATAAAAATTAATAAACATGCTGAATTAATAACATATTTAAATTTAAGTAAACAACGATATCAATGTAAAAATTGCAATAAAAAATTTTACGCAAAAACTGATGAAGTAAATTATAGATGTCATATCAATAATCAAGTAAAATTGGCTATTTTAAATTGCACTAGGGAAATGATGCCTAAAAGTTTAATTGCTAGACTTTACAATGTTTCTGATAATACAGTTCAAAAAGTTTTTGATAGTGTATTTTATAATGATTCTGTTTATAAGACATTTTTACCTAAAGCAATTTGTATTGATGAATTAACCTTCAAGAAGAAAACGTATGCTTTTAATATTTGTAATGCTAGAAATGGAAAAACTGTCGATTTAGTATTAGACAGAACCACTAATAATTTAGATAAATATTTTTCTCATTGTACCGAAAAAGCAAGAAAAAGAGTTAAATTTGTTGTTATGGATATGTATAGTCCATATATTGATTTAATCAAAAAATGGTTTCCTAATGCTAAAATCATAATAGATTTATTTCATATAGTTCAACTACTTACCAAGAGTTTAAATAAAACTAGGATTAATGTAATGAATCAAAATAAAGATGACAGTACTAAATTTAAAAGATATTGGAGATTAATTTTGAAATCAAAATCTGATTTGGACACTAGTTGTTGGAAAAAATTTAGATGTTTTAAAAATTTAATGACAGAAGTAGATGCTGTCGACTATTTGTTGAGTAAAGATAAGTTCTTTGAAAATTCATATGATTTATATCAAGATATTTTGTATCATTTGCAGCATCGAGATTATAAAGGTTTTAGTCAAGTTATTAATCAAAAATATAAAGATATTTCTAAGCAACTTCAAACCACATTAAATACATTGAGAAAATATTCTAAATACATAAAGAATACTTTAGAATATTCATACAGTAATGGTGTAATGGAAAGAAATAATAATACATGTAAACTAATAAAAAGAATATCATTTGGTTTTAGAAACTTTAGAAATATGAAATCACGAATAATGATAATAATAAATATATTTCGAAAAGATAAAAGGGAATACCATACAAAGTACAGTATTCCCAAATATATGTATAACTAATTATTCTAGGTCCCCTCATAATCAATATTAAAAAAACTTAAATAAATATTTTATATATTAACTTTAGTTATAACTAAAATATTTCTATAGCATTCTTATTTCGTGGCTAAAAGCTCGTTATAATATAGAATATCAATTTTTCTTCATTATTATATCATTATATTTATACCTTAACTCATCAATTGAAATAAGCTTATCTTCCTTTATATAAAAATAATCCCATCCGTTGTTATTTGTTTTGTTTAAGTATTTTGCAGACATCTTATGTATAGATAATATCTCTTCATTGTCATATACATTTCCATCAATATTAACTTTACATATTTTTTCCCCATCTTTGTTATATAAAATTTGATTTTCTTTTATCATCCCAGATTCTAAAAGTTTTTTCATAGGAACTTTTGGCGGTTTTATTTCTAATTTTAGATTAATAATGTCATTGCTTACAGGAATTATTTTATCAATTCTTCTTTTTGCTGCTTTATTGTAAGTATCTTCTTTTTCAATACCTATATAATTTCTTCCTAACATTTTAGCAACAGCACCCGTAGTTCCCGTTCCAAAAAATGGATCTAATACAATATCATTTGGTTTTGAAGTAGATAATATTACTTTATATAAAAGTTTCTCTGGTTTTTGAGTGGAATGTATTTTCTTACCATCTTTTCCTTTAATTCTCTCTTTTCCTATACATATACCGATATCCCATACACTTTTATCTTGCTTTTCATTATTTAAATGCTTCATCGTTTTATAATTAAAAGTATATTTAGATTTTTTGGATTTTGCACACCATATTAGTGTTTCATGAGAATTTTGGAATCTAGTACCAGCAAAATTTGGGGCAGCATTTGGTTTATACCATACAACATCATTTAAAATCCAATAGTCCAAATTTTGCATTATGTAACCAAGTCTATAAATATTTTGAAAAGCACCAATTACCCATATAGAACCGTCTTTTTTTAATATTCTTTTACATTCTTTTAACCATTCAAAGCAAAACTTATCATATTCATTATAGTTTAAGAATTTATCCCATTCCTCTTCAACACCTTGAAATTTCGTACCATCAGTTCTATAAAGTTCTCCTTCTGTTTGCATAAAGTAAGGAGGATCAGCAAAAATTAAATCTATACTTTCATCAGGTATTTTTTTTAAATTTTTAATGGTATCTCCTTCAATTATTGTGTTTTTTATGTTATTTATATCAAAAAAATCTTCTTTGTCTTTTCTCATTTTCTTGCCTCCAACTTCAATAATATAAGTATAACATTTATTTTTTAAAAGCACTAGACATCAAGAAAAAATATTTAATTTTCTCATAAAAATTACATATTTATAATAAAAGAACATTAAATGATAAAGGTATAAAAAAATGCTCTAAATAATTATAAATTATACATGGCACTAGAATTATTATTTTTTTGATTATTAGTTTATACTTATTATCTAAATTGTATCTGGATTTTTTTAATTACATATTTAAAATATGATGATTCACATGCTAAAATAATTGCTTTTTTTATATTCTCTATCTTTTTTTATTTAAATAAGTTTTAATTAAGTCAGCATCCATTAAATTTTCTGGAATTTCGTTGTGATAAAAAAATTGTGATCTTTTTGTTTCTAAATCCCCTTTCAATTTGTTTTCATCACTTATAGATACATGAGCTAGATATAGTGAAGTGTTAGTGTAAACAATATCTCCATTGGGATAACTATTTTTTCTTGTTGCTCCTGATAATGTACCTATTAATTCTAATTCATTTGAATTTAATTTTAGTCCTGTTTCTTCATAGACTTCTCTCACTACTGTCACTCTTAAATCTTCTCCCAGTTCTTGTCATCCACCGGCTAGTCCCATTGTTTCTATCCGTTTTTTCTTGTAATAGTATTTGTACTTGGCCATTTTTTATAATGATAGCAGAACTATTTGAATAAATGGAATATTATTAATTCTCTCATTTAGTGCTATTCTAAATAGAACAGGATATCCGCTATATTTAGCACTTAATTCTAATAATTCTTATTCATTTAAACTCATTGTTAATTGGACCAATTCTTCATATGTGTATTCTCCCGTTTTTTTGTAATCCATTACTACCTCCTATGTATAACATAAAAAGTAAGTTATTAATTATATTAACTAATACTTCTTTTGAATAATTATTAAGGATTCATAGGAATGGCATTATCTACAATATTAGTAATTATATTCCATTCTTCTTTGGTTGTTGGTTCTCCTAAAAATGGATTAGGAAGATTAGGATCATAAATTGCAGCATAGAATCTTAATTTATTGTTATTATCCATCGTATTATCAGTATAAATAACGTAATCTTTATTATTATTTGGACTTTTAAATGTTAAAATGACATCATAATCCACTTTGATTCCATTTGATAATATTGTAAATATTTTTTTATTACCTAGCATTTTTATCCCCCATTTTCGTTAATGTTTTAATTAATCCTTGTCTTTCTGTGTTAATTTTTGTTAATTCAGTTGTTGTTTCTGTTTCCTTACGAATAAATTCTTGAATATCTTTATTTCTTTCTTCTATTAGTGTAGATGCTTTTTCATTAAGTTCCCTTAATTTTTGATATTCTTCATCTGTTATTATTATTGAATTTTGTTGATTAGAAGAAATATTTTTTTGAATTAAATCTTTTAATTGTAATGTTTGAAGGTTTAAAATTGATGATAGATCTAAGTTGGTATTATTATTTAAATAGAATGTATAAATTTTGCCTGATTTAATATGAGGATTTTTGGGAATATAATATATTTTTGCTTGACTATTCATTGCTACCTCCTTTGTTATAATATAACCATTTTTGGGATAATTATTTATTTTTTTTACTCTGTATGTTAAAATTAATTTAGGAGGATAAAATGAAGAAGTTATTGATTATTACCTTGTGTATATTTTTACTAAGTGGCTGTGGGGAGAACAAAAATACTGATTCTTCTAGTGGATCTGTTAATTATATGGAAGCTAAAGAAAAAATAATTAATGATGGTGCTATTCTTTTAGATGTTCGTACTGAAGAAGAATACAATGAAAAACATATTGATGGTGCTAGTTTATTACCTTTAGATGAAATTGATATTGATCATATTTCTCAGTTAGTTAGTGATAAAGATACTCCGATTATTGTCTATTGTAAGAGTGGTAATCGTAGTCAACAGGCTAGAGAAAAATTAATTGCATTAGGTTATAGTAAAGTTTATGACTTAGGAGCGATGAGTAATTGGAAAGAATAAAGTTATCCACAAGTAACTGTGGATAACTTTTTTTAAAAAAAGAAGCAATATAAGTATTTTCCCTATATTGCCTAATTTAATATTTATATTTTTTGTATGTTGATGCCTTGATTGCCAAACCTTTTTCTTTTATTTTTCAAAAGCAGTGAATGATAACATTAATCCACCAGTAGTATTTGTTTGGTCATCATCTGTGTAACCATATTCACCGAAAGTAAATGCTACTAAGAATGGAACATCTCCTGCTTCTTTCTTTAATTGTTCATATACTTCGTTCATTCTATCTCCGATTCCTAAACGACGTCCTCCACAGTGAATTAATAAGTAACCAGCAGCATTTGGACATTTTTTCTTTAATTCTTTTAAAGTTTTTCCTGTTGAATTGATTAATTCATCAACAATTGCTTCCATTCTGATTACAGTTGTTCCTACTGCTAGATTTGCTCCAATGTTCATTGATTTATCATCATTTCCATTCATTGGGTGACGAATTGCAGTTAAATTTCCTAATCTATCTTTTACACCTAATGGACTTGTAATTGTTGTTACTAAAAGATTTCCACCAGTTACTGCTTCATCATCTAGTCCTCTCCAATTTTTATATTTGTCTAGAGCTGGTTCTCCATCAATTTCTGCTAATACTCTTGTATCATTTAATTTTGTGATGATACCCATATCTTTTGTTTCGTTATATGCTCCTGTATAAACAGTTGCAATATCATTAGCAGTATAGAAGAATGCAGCTACAACTCCATCATTGAAAATTGTATCATTATAGAAAATTGACCATTTTCCTTCTACTGTGTTATCAGCAGCACTACCTCCAAAGCATGGTACACGACCGATAACGTCTTGAATACCTTTAATATATTCTTCTTCTTCAGCAGGTGATGCACTCATAAAGAAATAATCTGGTGCATAATCAAGTCCTGCTTTTTCTAAAGCTTTTTTTGCTACTTCGCGGCCTGTTTCTCTGGCACTTTTTCCTTTTGCCATTCCATAGCATGCTACTGTTAAATCATCTCCACCTAATGTTAACATACCAGCAGTACCATCTTCATCGATCATATATCCATCTGGTGTAATAATTCCTGCTGATGAAGTACATCCAATAACATCTACATCTTTCGCTACAGATTTAATTCCTTCCATTAATTTTTTTTGATCATAGCCTACAGAATTGAATAATAAACCAATTTTAGCTCTTATTCCTTCGGTTGCTTTTGTAGCAGTTTCTTTTCCTGCTTCGTAAGCATCTTTATTTTTACTATAACCAACTTTTGAGTTTAACATAAATATTCCTCCTTTTTAGATTATTATGTCTTCTTAATACCCTCCGGTATTATAGTTAAATTATAGCATAATAAAATTTCATTTGTAAATAAAATTTTATTGGTTTACAAAAATATCAAATTTAATAGTAAAAAAACTGTCATAATCAATCATGACAGTTTTTATAGATTTCTTAAAGATTAGATATAAGGCAAATAACATCCTAAATTTTTATATATTATCCATTTAAAATTTATTAAAATTAGTTAAAAATAAGTATTATTTTAAATTAAGTGTTAATACTCTTCTTTTTTCTTTTGGATATTCAATAAACTTGACATCACATTTTTCTAACATCATTTTAGATGCTTGTGTTCCTTCTGTATGTTGATATTTATCTGATAAATAAATAATTTCTTTAATTCCATTTTGAATGATTAATTTTGTACATTCATTACAAGGAAATAAAGTGACATATAATTTTGCTCCTTCTAAGTCTTTTTTATTTCCTCTAAAATTAGATATTGCATTTAATTCGGCATGGCAAACAAATGGATACTTAGTATTTAAAAATTCACCTTCTCTATCCCATGGAAAATATTTGTCTTCAAATCCATTTGGTGCTCCATTATATCCAATAGATAAAATTCGATTGTCAGCACTTACTATACATGCTCCTACTTGAGTAGATGGATCTTTACTTCTCATTGCAGATAATTCTGCTACTCCCATAAAATATTCATCCCAACTTAAATAGTCTAATCTTTGTTTATTAAATTCTTTCACTTCTATCTTCCTTTCTTAAGTTTAAGTTTAGCATAAAAATACTTGCAAACGCATATTATTTACTGGTGATTAATAATGTTTACTTTGAGAGATGCTGTATATGTTGCAAATGAATTAGGTATTAATTTTGACCGCTTTTCTATTCAAGATTTAATTACTGGATTAAATATGGAATTAGAACATGGCTATCAAAATCCTACTACTAATATTACTAATAATGATTTATTACTTACTGCTAAAATTGTACTTGCCCATTTAAAAGAGTTTCCTAATTATTATAACAATGAATATGGACTTCCTGCTATGGAAAGAGAATTAAAAAAACATCTTATAGAAGAGTATTCTTAAAATACTGATAAGATGTTTTTTAATTTTTATTTTGGAATAATTTAGAGATATTTTTTTTAGGAACTAATATTTTGATATTTTTTTGAATTTGTATATGATAGGTATCATTTTTTGCTTTTTCTAGTTTCTCACCATCAATGCACCAAGTTTTATTTTCTGCATTATTAATAGTTAATTTAATTTCGTTTGTTTTATAAAAATAAATTCCTGGTACTTTGCTTGGATCATACATTGTTAGAAAGTATAGACTTTTTAGAATGTCTTTCTTTTTGCTAATAGTGCAAAGAACAACTTCAAATTTATTATCATCTAATAAAACATCTTTATAAATATTTTTTACTCCTGCTATATGATTGGCATTAGAAATGATAATAAAAGAAAACAAACCTCTGTATTTTTCTCCATTTACTTCATAGCTGACATCATATAACTTAGTTTTTTGAAAAAACGTTTGGAATGCTCCTTTTAAATAAGCTAAATGTCCTATTTTCTTTTTTAATAGTCTTGGAGTATCATAGGCAATATTGGTATATTTTCCGAATCCTGCTACATAAATAAAAGGATGTTTATTGATTAATCCAATATCAAAATCTTTAATTTTTCCATTTAAAGATAGCTTTATATTAGAAAGAATATCTTTTGTATATCCTAGCATTGCACCAATATCGTTGGTTGTTCCTACTGGAATATGAGTTAGGAGCAAAGGATTTTTTCTCTTCAAGTTTCCTGTCATTACTTCATTAAAAGTACCATCTCCACCAAAAGACATAACTAAATCAACATTTGGCAGTTTTTCTACCATTTTAATTGCATGACCTTTATACTTTGTTTTTTGAAAAAATACTTCATCATACTTTGCTTTTACTAACTTTTCTATTTCTGGTAAATATTTTTCAACTTCTTTTCTACCAGAGTTAGGATTATAGATAATTATACATTTTTTCATTTGGTACTCCTTTCTTTTTTTATTGTAACATATTTTTATAGAAAATATTTAATTATAATAAAATCACATCTAAAATTTTAGATGTGATTCAATTTTAATTCTTATTTACAAAATGGAATAAATCCCATGAATCTTGCTAATTTTACTTGTTTTGCTACTTCTCTTTGGTGTTTAGCACATGTACCAGTAACTCTTCTTGGTAAGATTTTTCCGTTTTCACTAATATATTTACTAATGATTGGAACATCTTTATAATCTACTGATTTTCCAGCACACATATGACATATTTTTTTTCTTCTTTTACCGCGAAATTCTGCCATTATTTTTCCTCCTTTTTAAAAAGGTAAATCGTTATCACTAATTTCTATTTCTTCTCCAAATGAAGCAAATGGATCCTTTTCTTCTTCAACATTCATTGTTTGGTTTGATTTTTGTGGTTCATTTGATGTTGTTGAACCATTATCACCTGCAAAATCATATGGAGTTCTTTCTACTGGTGGCTCTGGCATAGAGTTAAAATTATTTCCTCCTGCAACAGCATTTCTTGACTCTAAGAATTGAACATTAGTTGCTACAACTTCTGTAACATAAACTTTTCTACCTTCATTATTATCATAATTTCTTGTTTGTATTCTTCCTTCTACTGCAATCAATCTTCCCTTTGTCATGTATTTCCCTACATTTTCAGCAGTTTTATCCCATACAACTACATTAATAAAATCTGCTTCTCTTTGACCTGATGCTTGATTAGTAAAAGGTCTGTCGATTGCTACAGTAAATTGACATACAGCACGATTAGAACTTGTATATCTTAATTCTGGATCTCTGGTTAATCTTCCGATTAATATTGCTTTGTTCATATTACTTCTCCTTAATCCTCAATTTTTAATACTAAGTGTCTAACAACATTTTCATCGATTCTAGCAACACGATCAAATTCTTTTGTTGCTTCGTTTGAAGATGTTTCAATGTTATATAGATAGTAGTAACCAGATTTCATTTTTTTAATTTCGTAGGCAAATTCTTTTTGGCCTAATTCTTTTGATAATGTAATAGTAGCCTTATTATCTGTTAATGTTTTTTCTAAAGCTGAAACTGTTGCTTTTCTTGCATCTTCATCTACATCTGGTCTTACGATAAACATAATTTCATATTTATTCATCTTTTCCACCTCCTTATGGTCTGTTCGGCTTAATTTAAAATTAAGCAAGGAACTTTCGTTCGACTGATATTATATCATAAATTAATTAGATAAGTAAATGATATTTTTATATTTTATTAAAATACTGATATGAATTTTGTTTCTTGATATTAAGTATTTTTAATGTATTTTATTTTTTTCTAATGATTCTGAATAAATATCATAACTTTTTGTTTTATAATCTATTTCTAATGTTTTAAATTCTCCAGGAGCATCAATTGTGAATTCTCCTTCTATTCCTAAATATTCTGAATAAAATTTATACTCTCCTGGAGATAGTGTTGATGTAGGGATATTTTCATCACTAATTACTACTCCATATCCTACTCCTTTATCATCATAGAAAATTAATTCATCTGCTTTTCTATTTAAATCTGAATTTATTTTATCTATATATTCTATATTATCAAATTTAATATCTAAGGCACCTTTTGTTTTTAATTTTTCTTCTAATGGTATTTTATAAGAAGCTATATCATTTTCTTCTGATTGTTCCATCTCTTCTTCATAACTGTATGTATTCCCACATCCAGTTAAACTTGCTCCAATTAAAATTCCTACCATTAGTTTGAAAGTTTTATTTTTATATTTTTTAATATCATATATTTTTAACATTTTATCACCATCATTCTTAATTTTTTAATACTTTTAATACTTTTTTAATAACTCCTTGGGAATTATAAAGAACTCCACCACCAAATCTTACCATTTTTGTTGGGAGAGATGGATTATATTTTCCTGATGAACATTTTTCAACTAATTCATTCATGGAAATTCTAGATGTATTTTTTGTTCCAGTTTCATAACACATTGTTAGTTCATTTCCTTTTACTGTGATTCCTTCTAGTCCTTTTTGAAGACCTGAGTATTTTCCAACTTCTTGAATAGAATTTCCATTTTTTTCATAAAGTGTTATTTGGGAACTTGTAAATCCAATAGACTGTGTTGTAACAAGATAGTCTTTATTATTGTAATTTACTTCGGCGATTCCTTGTGTTCTTGGCTCAATTTCATATTTATTTGTTACATGAGATTGAAATGTTTTTGCACCTGATGTACTTTGTACTACTTTTGTTTCATACTCTACAACTTCTCCTTTATGTATTCCATCAAAAGTTGCAACATATAATTTTCCATCTTTTTGATACAAAGTTGCTGATTTTCCAACTTTTGTTTGAATTGAACTTTCATTATTTGCATCTTTTTCATTAATTATAATCTTATTATTTATTGTGGTAGAACTTGCTTCCATATCTGCATTTAAATCTACTACCTTTGACTTAGTTAAATTTTTCTTAATTTTATTATAATCATAAATATTTACTGTACCGTTTGAACCTGCAACATAAAGAATATTATTTTTTTCATCATAACTTATTCCACCAACATGTGCTCGATTATTTAATATTATTTCTCCTGTTAATTTTTTTGTTACTTTATCATAAATATAAATTTTTGAATTTTCTCCTTTTTTATAAGCAGATACAAGGTAATTATTTCCTACTGTTGTTATACCTTGGGGAGTGAATCCTTCTTTTTTTATCTCAGGATATTCTAGTGTTTTATTGACAAGCATTTTTAAAAAAATAACTGTTGAAGTTTCAAAATTGTTATTGCTTGATAAAATTTTTTCTATTTCTTCTCTTAATCCATCAATTTCACATGCAGTAGAAATCATATTATTTATTGATTGAGCAAAATATTCATTTGCCGTTGTTAAATTAGAAATCATAGTTTCTAACTCACTTATGTCGCTTTCAAGACTTTCATATCCTGTTATTTGCCATTTTGAATACTCTATTTTTTGAGGAGTCGTTTCTGTTTTTTCAATAATACGAGTTGAACCAGCAACTTTAGCTCCATTATATTCTGATAATTTATTTATGTTATTTTGCAAATTACTTGAAATTTTTGAAAGGTTTGATAGTTTTGTCGATATTTTCTGTGATACTTTCAATATATTATCACTACAGCTAATAATAGCAGAAGCAGATACTTTTTTTGTTACACTCATATATATTTCATCCCTTTTTACTTAATCTATTCTATTATATTTATTGTTGTATAATTTATTTTTTCATCTGAAACTGCAACTTTTTTTGATGATAAATCTCCAACTTCTTCCAAAGTATTTTTGATTTGATTTATGCTTTTTATTCCACCATCAGTTGTCCAATTAATTTTTAATATTTCTGTTTGATCTATAATTTCAGATATGGATTTTTGAATACTATTCATTGTTTCATTAATTTCATCTTGAAGAATGGTTATATTATCAATTGTAGTTTTTACTTCCTCTTCACTTATTTCTTGCATAATCTTAACTCCCTTATATTTAATTTTTATTGATAAATTTATTTTATCATAAATTGATATTTGATTTATCTAATTTTTTTACTTTTTTTCTTAAAATACATTCATTTGACAAAAAAATTACCTAATATTAGGTAATTTGACTATTCCTTTATTAACTTTTTAAATTCATCAATAGTATCATTAAACATATTTATAGCACTTTCTACTACTTCTTTTTTGGTTAAATCAACTCCTGCTAGTTTTAGAGAATCAATTGGATTCTTTTTGCTACCACATTTTAAGAATGATTTATAATTTTCTACAGCATTTTCTTTTCCTGATAAGATATCATTTGCAATGTGGCAAGCTGCTGATAAACCAGTTGCATATTTATAAACATAAAAATTATAATAGAAGTGAGGAATCCTTGCCCATTCATACTGAATTTCTTTTTCAATCACTACATCACTTCCGAAGTATTTTTGGTTTAAAGTATAATATTTTTCTGATAAATAATCCGCAGTTAGAGGAATATCATTTTCTGCATCTTTGTAAATTGCTTGTTCAAATTCTGCAAACATAGTTTGGCGATAAATTGTTGCTTTAAATAAATTCATTAAATTATCTAGGATAAATAATTTTTCTTCTTTATTATTACTTGTTTTTAATAAATATTTTGCTAGTAGAATTTCATTTGTAGTAGAGGCTACTTCAGCAACAAAGATAGAATAATATCCATACTGATATGGGTTGTTTTTATGTGCATAGTAACTATGCATTGAGTGTCCTGCTTCATGAGCTAAAGTTGATATATCATTATAGTTATCCTGATAATTTAGTAATATATAAGGTCTAGTATCATATCCTACACTTGAATATCCTCCTGTTGCTTTTGATTTAGTTGGATAAACATCTACCAAGTTACTTTCTAATCCTTTTTTTAAAGTGTTGATATAATCTTCTCCTAATATAGATAGGGCTTTTAAGACCGTTTCTTTTGCTTCTTCATATGGATATTTTTTATCAAAATTTTTTATAAGAGGTGTATAAATATCATATAAATGTAATTCATCTAAGTTTAAGATTTCTTTTTTTAGTGAATAATACTTATAAAGAATATTCATATTGTTAGATACTGTATTAATTAAATTATTGTAAATTGTTTCATCTAATTCATCATGGTATAAGCACCACTCAATAGTAGAATTATATTTTTTTATTCTAGAAATAGTTATATTTTCATTGATATTTCCTGATAAGGTAGAAGCAAAGGAATTGCTAAATTGTTTGTATGTTTGATAAAGTGTTTTAAAAGCATCTTTTCTTACTCTTCTATCTTTTGATTCAATATAAATTGAATAATTACTTTCTGTTAGTACTACTTCTTTTTGTGCTTCATCTAAGATAGTTCCAAAGGTTAAATCAGAGTCTTTTAATAATTCGTAAGTTTGATAATTATTATTCAGCATCTTTGCTAGATTGGAAAGAAGCTTTTCTTCTTCATCAGATAGGGTATGTTCTTTATAACGAAATTCTCTTTTTAAAATAATTTCATAATCTTTTAATTTTGGCTCTTCTATATAATATTTTTCTATTTCTTTATCATCTTTCTTTAAAATAGTTGGTGTTACAAAGAAACTGGCTTTACTCCATTTATCTAATAAATTAGATACTTTTATTTTTAAAGATTGATAAGTATTATTTGAAGTATCTGTATCAGATAGTAGATTAGTATAAACATATAATTTATCTAAAACTCTAGAAATTTCATAATAGGTATTTATTGTTTCATAAAATTTTTTAGCATTTTCTCCCATTATATTTTCATACTTTTTAAAGTCTTCAATTAAATTTTCTGCTTTTTTATAACATTCTTCAAATTCTTCAGTTGATTTAAAAATTTGGGTTAAATCCCATTTATATTTTTCATCAATTGTATTTCTATCCATTTTCTTCCCTCTTTCTTTTTAAACATTAAATCTAAAGTGACAGATATCTCCATCTTGCATAAGGTAGTCTTTTCCTTCTAGGCGCATTTTTCCTGCTTCTTTTACTTTTAGTTCGTTTCCACAGTCAATTAAATCTTGGTAACTCATGACTTCTGCTCGAATAAATCCTTTTTCGAAATCAGTGTGAATTAATCCTGCACAAGCAGGGGCTTTCATTCCTTTTCTAAAAGTCCATGCTCTTACTTCATCTGGTCCTACAGTAAAGTAAGTGGCTAGTCCTAAAAGGGAATAAGTACTTTTGATAAGGCTAGATAATCCACTTTCTTCGATGCCTAGTTCTTTTAAAAAGGCTGTTTTTTCTTCTAGTTCTAATTCTGCTAATTCACTTTCAATTTTGGCACAAATCATTACTACTTCAGTATTTTCTTTTTTTGCATATTCTCTTACTTCTTTTACGTATTCATTTTCTCCTGCCATGATGGTATCTTCATCAACGTTTGCAACATAAATAATAGGTTTTGCTGTAATAAGGCGAAAACTAGATAAGATTTTTAATTCTTCTTCTGAAAATTCTAGTTTTCTTGCAGGGATATTTTTTTCTAAGTTTTCTTTTATGCGAAGAAGTAAGTTATATTCTATTAAATCATCTTTATTCTTCGAAGTTTGTGCTTTTTTGGCGATTTTGTTAATTCTGTTATCAATAATTTCTAAATCAGAAAAAATTAGTTCTAAGTTGATAACTTCAATATCTCTAATTGGATCGACTTTTCCATCAACGTGAATAATATTTTTATCATCAAAGCAACGGACAACTTCAACAATTGCATCAACTTCTCTTATATGTGATAAGAATTTGTTCCCTAATCCTTCACCAGTAGATGCTCCTTTTACTAGTCCTGCAATGTCGGTAAATTCAAATGTTGTGGGGATTGTCTTGTTTGGCATATACATTTTTTCTAATACTTCTACTCTTTTATCAGGTACAATTACTGTTCCTACATTTGGTTCAATGGTTGCAAATGGATAATTTGCGGCTAATATTTCTTGTTTTGTGATTGCGTTAAAAAGAGTTGATTTTCCTACATTTGGTAGGCCTACAATTCCTGCTGTTAAACTCATGTTATTCCTTCTTTCTTTTTGTATTATAGCATAGTTATCTACTATACTTCAATTCTTTTTTTGATTTAAAATACTGAATTAAAATAAACAAAAAAAGAAAGATAACTTTTGGGGATTTCTTTCTTATCTTGCTAATAATCCACAAGAAGGAATTCTAGTTAAGGTTGGATTGTCGAATGATATAGCGGGTCTTGTTTTCTTTTTTAGTTTAATTCTCCTACCTAAAAGATGATTGTTTTTTGATACTGGTTTTCTTACAATATGTTCTTTAGCAATATCTTGTTTTGCCATTTCTCTTATATGCAATAAATTGACATTTAATTCTTTTACTGCATCTTTAAATAAGATACCAAAAGCAATTTCTTTGTTTCGATTTAACCTTCTTTTGGAGATAAATATTGGGTTGTCTTCTAAAGAGTGATGAATATTTTTAGTCATTTTATTTAAAAGATGGTTATACTTTTCTTGTACTTTCTTTGGAACTTTACTCCAACTTCCAAATTGAGTAGTTGGAAATAACTTTTTTATACATTTGGAATAAATTTGTGCATCATTTAATCGAAATCTTACTTTTTCTTGATTTACTGTATTTAAATTCATTTTATCTCCCACTTTCTATTCTTTTCTTTATATAAAGATTATATCACACATTTTTACTTATGATTAAAAATAATTAATTTTTAATGATGTTTCTGTTTCAAATTTTATTGTCTTCATTATCAATTAAGTAACCTATTTTTGCTTTATTTCCTTATTCGTCATATCTGTTCTATCAAGTGAAATATTTTCATCTATGACCGTTTAAAGATCTTTTTATATTGGTTAACATGTAGGAATTTTTGTTATTTTTATTATTTATTCCAATTTGATAATGTCTTTTTCCCAAATAGAAAAATTAAAAAGAACACACAAACTAAAATACCTATCGTTATTAAAACATTTAGACTTCCCGTTGGTGGATTTTTTAAATAATCATCCAAATTATTTTCATTTTGAATATTTGAAATTAGTATTTTTACTTCTGTGTTATTTCCGGACAAATCTTTTATATTTATAATTTCTGATGTATTTTTATTATATACTTTTGTTAACTTTAAAGAATCACTTGATAGAGTCCATCCGGATAATCCTAACATTTTTTTATTTGAAGTTATTGTTACAGTTACATCTTTATTTGTTTTTTTAACAGTACTGTAACTAATATTTAATTTCATTTTTTCTAAATTAAATTTCATTGACGGTCTAAAAATTACATAATAATCCTTACCTAATAAAGTTTGCAAACTGGTATAATCATCAGCAATTTTATTTACTTCTCCGGATTCATCTATTCCAACAAAACCAGAAAAATCTTTTCCATCTATTGTTATTTTATTATTTTCACTAATGTATATTAAATAATATGTTCCATTTTCTTTTCTGTATATAACATCTTTCCCCTCTGGGTTTTGAATATTTTTATAAACTAACACATCTCCTGTTTGAAAATTTTCTTTATAAATGGTATCTGCTCTTTCACTTCTACTTTTTGGATATGATTCATTTTCCCAATATTTCAAATATACTATTCCATCAGAAGTTGTATATAACCCACCATAATAATTACTAAGCACCATATTACTAAAACTGTTTTCCTTATTCAAATATATAGTAGGAACCCTATCAGCATTTGCAGGATAATAAGCTAAACCATCCCTTACTTTTATTAAATCTGTAATATCCAATTTATTAATTTCTAAATTAATACCAAAGGATTCAGTATAAATTTTGGAAATTAGTTCTTGTCCATAAGCTTTTCGATCAGCAATTATTTTTTCTGTTTTATTACTTATAATTTCTTTTTCATTATTTGATGGGGTATAGGAAATAAAATTCTGAATTGTACTTGATGGTATACCTCCTACAGTCCCAGTTGAAATAATATTCTTTCCCAATAATGAAATATCTTTTTTTACTGTTACTTTGTATTTTATTTCAGTACTTTGACCGGAACTTAATGTTGAAATCTTCCATTTTATCTTGTTACTTTCTACATTTCCATTAGAATTATCTAAAATATTAACGTTATCGGAAATATTTTCTATAATTTCTAAATTATTATAGGGTGTTTTGCTGTTATTTTTAACTTTTATTGTATATTCTAGTGTATCTCCTAAATTGACTATGCTATTATTGAATGTATTTACTGTTTTTTCTATATTTATAGAGCTATAAGTTAGTCTATTTAATGTGCTTTCAGTTATTTTATAGTCTTTTAATGTACGACCTGTACAAACGCTATCAGCTGGATTGTTACTTTGAGATTTGAAGGTTGCATAGTAATATTTTCCTGTATAATCTCCGTTTTTATTTTTTAACAAAGGTCTTAATATTGTAAAATATGACATATTTTTCAAAGTATTTATCATTGGACTTCTAGTTGTAGTTGATGAATCTATATATTTGTTAGCTAAGTATAATTCTCTAAAAGTTCCTTCGTGTACATTATTATTTTCATTAAATATATTTGTAAAACTTAATCCTTTTGTTATTTTTGTCGTCTTTTGTTCATGACCAGAACTTGTAGATTCTCTAAGAACTGCATCGATTGGCTCTCCCTCTTTATTGTAAATGATATCATAGACTATAAGTGCATGTCCTGAAGTATTTCCACCAGGATGATAACAAATTACATCTCCCACTTGTAATTTATATTCTTTTAAAAGCCTATTAACATATGCATTGATCCCATCTGTCGTTGATAGATCAATATTCTTTACATTTCCTTTGTTATCTAAATATGTTGGATTATTATTTTCATTAGTAGTTTTTTGCCAATACTCTACTACATCATTTGTTTCTATATTGTTAGCATCATAATATTCTCTACCATATGAAATAATTCTTCCTGTACTAGCATATCCACCGTGAATATAAATTCCAAATGCCTGATAGTATACAGAGTAAGTAAAATTACTACAAACGCTATAAATAATGCGCTGTGATGTTGCTTCTTCTGGAGAATAAAATCTTGCCAGTCTCCAACTAGAGTATTGAGCTTTTCCTTCTTTTTGATAATAAGCGTCCGCTACCTCACGTATTGCCTTTTGCTCCTTTGTCAAATTATTATTCGCTTCTACATATCCTATATAAGATTGATAATCTTTTGTCTTTGTTTGATTAATAGTAATTGTAAAAGTTAATACTATTAGAAATACCATTATTAAAAGTATACAGTTGGGATATATTTTTAATAATTTTCTTATTTGTTCTTTCATATATTTCCCTACCTTTTATTAATTATTACTAATGTTTTATTTTTTTAATATTTTTGGTCATTTTCCCCTCCCTTATTGTAAATAAATTATACCATAGTTTTACAGAATAATGTATAAAAAGTAATTATCTTTATCAGTATTTTATAGAAAAGAAAAAAAGAAACAAATCTTAGAAAAGAAGTGTTTCTTATAATGTTACTTTAGTAGCAATTCCTATTGGAATTCCTAAAATATAGAAAATAATTACAATTGCTAACCATAAAACAGTAAATGCTACTGTATATGGTGTCATTAGGGAAATCGCTCTAGAAATCGTTACAGGGTCATTTTTCTTTTTATTATAAATTTGAAGAAATCCAATTAAGATAACGAAGTAAGTAAACAATGGGGTAATTCCTTTTACTGAACTATCTGCTGCTCTAAATACAGCTTGCGCAAATTCTGGTGTAAGGGAACTTTGCATAAACATTGGTACAATAATTGGGGCTAAGATTGCCCATTTTGTTGATGATACTGGTACTAAGAATGTAGAAACTAATGTTAAGAAAAAAGTTACTAATACTAAAACGATTCCTGTTAACTGTAACTCACTTATCCAGTTGGTTAGACTTGCTACTACAAATACTCCTAAATTAGTTTGTTTAAAAATCAAACAAAATTGAGCAGCAAAGAAGATTAAGACAAGAAGTGAAGATAAATCTTTTAAGTAATAATTCATTCCATCAACAAAATCACGATTATTTTTGAAAGTTTTTACCCTTAATCCATAAACCAATCCTGCTAACATAAGAAGGAAACTAAAGATAAATACTGAACCTTTATAAAAGTAAGAATTACTTCCAAATAGTTGATTAACATAGCCTGAATCTTTTAAGTAAAGAAGTAAGCCAGAGAATGGTAATCCTGGAATAATACAATAAATAATAGGTAGAAGAATTGCTACTACTGAGATAATTGCAATGATTAGTCCTTTTATTTCTGTTTTTGTTGGTTCTTGTTTTCTATTTTCAATTTCTTCTTCTTCAAAATTATATTTTCCTAATTTAGGAATGATTACTCTTTCTGTAATAATGGTTCCAATATATGCTACTAATAATGTACTTATTATCATAAAAATAAGATTTCCATTTGTTTGAACTTTATAAGTAGCATCTAGGATAGTTGTTGCTGACTTGGTATAAGGTAGAAGACTACTATCTAGTGAATTTGCGACAATATTTGCCCCTGATCCAAAGGTTATTCCTGCAAATGCTGCGCAGATCCCCGCGGATGGGTGTCTTCCTAAATCTCTAAAGAGAATAGCTGCCATAGGAATTAGAATGACATAGCCAACATCATAGAACATTGAGAAAATTACTCCTAATAATACAATTAAGAAAGTTAACATCTTTCTTGGAAATACTTTGGCTATAACTTTATTTAATGTATTTAAAAATCCTGATTTATAGGCTACTCCTATTCCCATTAATCCTAAGATAAAAGTTCCTAAGGGGGCAAAATTCATAAAATTAGATAGTAAATTACTGATTAAGTATTGAATTCCTGTTCTGTTGAAAAGATTGTTAATATTTACTACCTGAGATTCCAAATCTCCTGTTACTGTATTTACTGTGTAATAGTTTGTTTCTAGATTTAAAATTCCACCTATACTACTAATTACCATAACTGATAGGGTTAATACAAGAAACACTAGTGCAGGATGGAATTTTGTCCGTTTTATTTTATTTTTCATTACTTATCACCTTTTTTAACTTTTTGTTAAATTCTACTCGTGGTAACATTATTGTTCTAGAACACTCAAGGCATTTTATTTTAATGTCTGCGCCTATTCTTATAATTTCCCATTTATTTGTTCCACATGGGTGTTGTTTTTTCATCATTACAATGCTACCTAAATTATAATTAAGAGTCATTTTATACACCTCTTTTTCTAAATCATTATAACATTTTTGAAATTTTATGTAAATATTAGTGAAATAGATATTTCTTTTTCATCTAGAGAAAGTGCTTTTATTATTTAATATTTTATGTTGTAAAATTGGAAGATATCCTTTTGATATAAAAAAAGAAGATTAGTTTTCTAATAACCAATCTTCTCCTTTATGGGGTTCTGTTCTTTCTAATGATGGATAATCTTGTTGTCTTAATACTTCATAAGTTGCAACAGCAACACAGTTAGATAGATTTAGGGCTCTAACACTAGAAGTTGTAGGAATTCTTGTACATCTATCTAAATAATTTCTTAGGATTTCTTTAGGAATTCCTGTTGATTCTTTGCCAAAGATTAGATAAATTTCTTTTTCTTTATCTTTAAAATCAAAAGATGTATGCGGCTTTTTTCCATATCTAGTAAAGAAGTAATAATCTCCTTTATTCTTTTTAGTAAAATCATCAAAATCTTCATATACTTGATAATTTAATTTATCTATATAATTTACACCACTTCTCTTAATTGTTTTGTCATTTAAGACAAAACCTAAGGGTTCTATTAAATGAAGTTTTGCACCTGTTGCCACACAAGTTCTCATAATATTTCCTGTATTTTGTGGAATTTCCGGTTCATATAAAACAATATTAATCACTTTCGTCTGCTCCAATTCTATTTAAGTATTTTATTGTTTTTTTTGTACTATAATTGTTTTTTTCAATGCTATATGTATCTGTTATTTTTCCATTTGTATAAACTACTAAATAAGGTAAATTTGTATCAATATTTAACTTTTTCATTGCTTCTTCTTTTTCTTCATTTGTAATATCTAAGTATAAAATATTGTTTCTTAAATTACTATTAGAAATATTATTTTTAAATTGTTCTTCAAATCTATTAATTTTTTTATCTCCTAATACTGATACATAAAGAATAGCATTTGGTGTTTCCGTTATATAATTATCTAATTCATTATAATTAATTACGGTTAAATATTTGTTCATAATACTTGTATATAATTTGTTTTCGTTATAGGTTTCATACCATGTATAAATATAAAATAATAATAAAATACTGCCTAATAAGATACAAAAAAGATAAATATAATTTTTAAAAGGAACCTGTTTTGTATTTTCTTTTTTATTATTACTCATTTTATCATCTCCGATAATTTTATTTTAACAGTTAATTCTATTTTTGTAAATAATTTATACTAAATATTATGAAATTATCTTGGAGTTATGTTATAATATTTTTTGAGTGAACTAAAATTTAATTATATATAGAAGGGGGTTGGAATATTTAATATTCCTATTTAGATAGTATGGAAAAGATAAATTTTGATCAAAAACTAGAAGAAATTATTTTAGAGAATCAAGAAAAAGGATTTGTTCCTACTCTACTTTTGCATAGCTGTTGTGCTCCTTGTTCTAGTTATGTTTTAGAATATTTAAGTAAGTATTTTAAAATTACAATATTTTATTATAATCCAAATATTTCTCCATTAGAAGAATACTTAAAGAGAAAAGAAGAACAAAAAAGGCTAATTAGAGATATGAAGTGTCTTTTTCCTGTTTCGATTATTGATTGTGATTATGATAATTCGTTATATGAAGAAAAAATTAAGGGACTAGAAAATGAGCCTGAACGAGGAGGAAGATGTTCTGTTTGTTTTCGTCTTCGGTTAGAAAAAACGGCTTTAAAAGCAAAGGAACTAGGATTTGATTACTTTGGGACAACTTTAACTGTAAGTCCTTATAAAAATGCTAATCTCTTAAATGAGATTGGAAAAGAATTAGAAAATACTTATCAAGTATCTTTTTTGGTTAGTGATTTTAAAAAGAAAAATGGGTATAAGAGGTCTATTGAACTATCTCGAGAATATCATTTATATAGGCAAAATTATTGTGGGTGTAAGTACTCTAAATTAGAAAGGGAGGGATTACTATTAGAAAAGAAGAATTAAAAATTTTTTATGCGTTAGATGAAAAAAAATATATTATTCAAAGAAATAATCTATTAAAGAAGGATTTTATGGCATTAGAATTAAATAAACATTATCAACTTAAAGATGTTCAACAATTTATTAACAAATTAATTGCTTGGTATATGGTAAAATTTAATGATAGTTATTTAGATAGGGTTTTAGATGATAAGATAAAAGAGGATAAAGTGATTTTACAGATTATGGATTTTGATACTTTAAAGAATAATTATACTTCATTTGAGGATTGTCTTTTCCAGAGTAAGGCAAGTGATAAACGATTAAAATTCCAAAAAAGTATTGTTTTAGCAGCAGGATGGGGACTTATTTATCATCATGATACTTCACCAGAATATGGCTATTATCGGGCAACGAAGATGATTGAAGATTTTAACAATATTTATAATTGGAATTTAAATAGTTCACTTTATAAAAGTGTATTAGATAAAGAATATACTTTAGATGATGAAGAAATAAAAAAACAATTTTTAAAACTACAAGAAATAGAAAAAAAAGAACAAAAAAAGAAAGATACAAAAAAGCGTAAATTAGCTAGAATTCGTTCTTTCTTTCGAAGATAAATTATTTTTACTGATTAACTTTACAAGATGATAGAGATCATTTTGTTTTTTTGTCCAGTTTTCTGAAATAGCTTCTAAAATTGTTGATTTCATTTTCTTTAGAGAGGGACATTCTTTTCTGAAATACTCATAATATAAATATTTTATTAAAAGAGGATCTTTTAAGTGATTAATGTAATTTAATAGTATCTCTTTTTTTTCTATTTCTATTCTTAATTTGTTTTCGTGATTTAATGGAATATTTTCTTGATAAGTAATTTTAGTAAGAGGAAGATTGTTGGCAAGATTGTTGGCTTCATCTTCTTCCTCATAAATTAAACTACTTCTTTTTAAGAGAAAACCTTCTTCATTAAATAATAATCCTAAAGTAATTTTTTGATTTGATACTAAGCAGATTATTTTTTGCTGTTTTTTATTGTCTTCTTTTATTTTATTGATTAGTGTACTATTTACTTTTATTTTATTATTTTTTAGAGATAAAAGATCTTCATCACCAATGTGATAAATTGGAATTTTTGGTATATTCTTAATTTTATCACGTCTATTCCACTCAAAAAATTGGTAATAATTTTCTTGAAAATTTAGTGCAACATCATAAATGTAATTCATTTTTTTTCTCTCCTTTTGTAATTATAGTTAAAAATATAATTATAAAGCCTATGATTGTGTAATAACATTCTATTCTTCTAGTTATAAAATGAACATAAAAAGAAAATTTATACCCTAGTGTTAAAAGATTGAGATAAAGAATATCGAAAGCTAAGCCTAATACCATGAGAGCAAAACCAACTAGAAAGAAAAAAATGCGTATCATAAATCCTCCTAATTAATAGTATTTTTTAGATATGCATTTTAGAATAATTATTCAATATAATCTTTGTCTTTTATTTCTACTTGATTTATAGAATCAAAATGTTTAGTAATTTTATCTGTTGTGATATTAATATTCTCAATATCTTTATTGACTGTTTCTATGCTTCTTGTTAGTTTGTTCCATCTTTCTTTATATCTTGAAAATTCTAGTCCTAATTTATTTAATTCTTCATGGATAATGGAAGAATACTTATCTCTTTCTAAATTTTTTAAAATTACTTGAATTACGGTTAGTGTAGACATTAAGGTTGTTGGAGAGGTAATCCATACTCTTTTTTTATTGGCATATTCAATTAATTCTGTATGGTAAGCATTAAGTTCGGCAAATATTGCTTCTGCTGGTAAGAACATAATTGCTTGTGAACTAGTTATTCCTGGAATAATATATTTAGTACTAATAGCATCGATATGTTTTTTTACATCTATTTTGAATTGTCTTTCTGCATTAACACGTTCTAATTTATCTTTGGTTCTATCTACCATGATGCGATAATTTTCTAGAGGGAATTTTGAATCAATAGCAATTGTTCCTAGTGGTTTTGGGGCAAATATAACGGCATCTGCTATGGTATTATTAGGAAATGGATATTGGATTTGGTAAATTCTAGTATTATTTTCTCCAAAGATATTGGTTAAGATATGATTTAAATTTACTTCTCCAAAAATTCCTCTTGTTTTTTTATCCGTTAAAATACTTTGAAGAGAAACAATATCAGTAGAAAGGCTGTCTATTTTCTTCTGAGCTTCATCTATTTTGGAAAGTCGCTCTAAAATATTGGTAAATGTTTTATTGGTTTTGGCAAAGTTTTCATCTAAGCGTTCGTTTACTTTTTCATTAATAACAGTTAAACGATATTCTAGCATTTCATTTAGATTATTGAAGTCTTCATTCATGGTTTTAATGATATCTATTTTAAAATTAGACATTTCTTTTACTGAGGTTGTTTCCAATTTTCCAAGGCGCTCTGTAATATTTGATTCATTAATATTTTTGGAAATAGAGATAATTAATAAAATAATGATAATGATAATTCCTATTAAGATGATATATTCTAACACACTAACACTTCCTATTCTTAAGATTATTTTATCATAAAAATAATACTTTAATCTCTTTTTTGTTCAAATAATTCAAAAAAATATTTTTGATATTTCTCTATTTATAATTTATACTTGTTACTACTTTTATAATATGCTATGATATTTTTAAGAAAGAAGGTAAAAAATGAAAACAGATGATGTTAATCAAATTGATGACCATGTCCCTGGATTAGTGATTACTCCTGAAGGAAGGTTTATTACGATGGAAGATGAAAATCATGAAACTTTTTTTCAAAATATACTTGGTCCTTTGCTAAAAAAAGAAGGAATTAGTCCTAGAACAATTATGAATGAACATAATCTTGCTACTTTGATGAAACTGCTTCTTAATGAATTTCACTATCTTCCTTATCAAGGTTGTACTTCTGGAGAAAGATATTTTACTGGTGGTATTGTTTTTGTCCCCGATCTTAAAGAAGTTTATACTCCTCAGTTAGAGTCCATTTTGGCTTTAGTAAATAAAATGAACGATCATTATAATGTGTCTATTTTTCAAATTAATCCAAATGATGAAGAAGAATCAATTCTTGATTAAAGTGATATATTGAACGAATTGAATTCTAGAGGTCAGAGAATAAAATAAAAATACTTCTTTAGATTTTCCTAATATATAGGGAATTTTTTAAGAAGTATTCTTTTTTTGTATTAATGATGATGTTTAATGTTGGCTTGATTATTTTTTTCAATTACTTTTTGAACATATTGATTGGTTGTATTTCCTATATGTTGTAATGAATCTAATCCTTCGGCTCTAATTAAACTATAAAAATATGCATGTCCTCCAATATTCTGTAATGATTCTAGGCCTTTGGCATTTGTTATTTTATCAAAGTTTGCATCTCCAGCTATTTGTTGTAATGAAGTTAGTCCTTCGGCACTCGTTAATCTATGAAAATATGCATTTCCTCCAACATTCTGTAATGATTCTAAGCCTTTGGCATATGTTATTTCATCAAAGTTTGCATCTCCAGCTATTTGTTGTAATGAAGTTAGTCCTTCGGCACTCGTTAATCTATGAAAATATGCATTTCCTCCAACATTCTGTAATGATTCTAAGCCTTTGGCATATGTTATTTCATCAAAGTTTGCATCTCCAGCTATTTGTTGTAATGAAGTTAGTCCTTCGGCACTCGTTAATCTATGAAAATATGCATTTCCTCCAACATTCTGTAATGATTCTAAGCCTTTGGCATATGTTATTTCATCAAAGTTTGCATCTC
>CAKPHZ010000007.1 GCA_934162265.1 uncultured Bacilli bacterium
AAAGTGCATTTTCTTTTGAAAACACACTTTTATTACTTAATTGCACTTATTTGTGCACTTTAGATTGATTCAACGAAGATAAAATATCTTAAGTATTTTGATTATCATAAACAAAAAAGCCTCTATTCCCATCAATTTTATGATAACAATCTAAAACATAATCATAAATATTTTCACTAAACTGACTATATTTTTCAAACTTTTGTTCTTCAATAAAAAATACACAACTTTTCTTCTCACAAAGATTATCTATTTCCTTTATTACTCTAACATCCCCATGATAACCTAAATTACCATTAGATAATAAATCATACTGTCCAATAGAAAAGCCATTATATAATTTAATTGCATAGCTACTAACACCAATAATAAAATAATAATCATAATCTAAATAATATTTTTTAATTACTTCCGACTCCTTCATAATAGGAATCTCTCCACTATTATTATTTCTCAAATACCAAAACTTCTCCTGATTAAAATCAATTTTATAATCCAAAGTAAAAACTATCTTTAGAACATAAAGTACAAATATACACCAAACAACACTCATCAAGAGAAATTGATAATAAAGTCGCAATTTTTTCACTTCAAAATTCTCTAACACACAATAAATAACAGGAATTAAACAAACAACAAAATGCCCTAAATCAAAAATAGGATAAGAATTAATTTGAAACATTAAAATAAATAAATATTTCTTATTTCTAAATCTTCCTTTAAAAAGTTTAATTACTAAATATAAACATAATAAAGCTTCTAGTAAAAAGCAAATACTAAATTCTAAATTACTTTTCCCAAAATCCAGCATTCCTAAAAAACAATAATTAATAAAATCAAAGAAAGCACCTTGAACAAAAAGATAAAGACTAACAACTAAAAAAGGAATAAGATAGCTAAATAAACTTTTTAACCTATTTTTACTATAAAACAAAACAGGAATTAACAAAAATATTCCAATACTTTGTTTAGAAATGAAAATAAGACCTGCAAGAAAAGAAACAATATCATAATATTTATTATCATGACTATCCAACAAATAAATAATCATAAATAAAAGAAACAAACAAAAATAACTGTAAGAAGGAAAATAATAAATAATAATAAGTGGATATAATAATAGTAACTTATATAACCCTAATCTTTTATACAAAATAATTGCCAAAAAACCAATTAATATACAATCAAACAAATGCATACTAATCAAATAATTTCCAAATAAATGAATAAAAATACTACCAAGAAAAAAGTAAAGTGGCGTAACCATAACATTAAAATCACGATAAATTACCAATCCCTTTGCTATATTATAACTAAAACCATAGCACCAAATTTCATCTCCATTCAAAGGAAGAAAAAATATCTTATAACAAAAACTAATAACAAAAAAGGCAACAAAAAGAATAAGTATCTTAAAAAATTCTTTATTTCTCACTTCATAATCCTCCTAACCTACTATATTTTTATTATCATAAATAAAGAAACTATCATTACCTGATTTTTTTTGATAACGATTTAAAACATAATGATAAATTTTTTTACTAAATTGCCCATCCTTTTCTGAAGACATATCCTCAACAAAAAACACACAAGTATTCTGATTACAAATATCTTCTATTTCCTTAGTAATTCTTTCACTACCATGATACCCCATATTTCCATTCAATAATAAATCATATTGACCAATAGGAATATCACAATAAAGCTTAATCGCATAACTATTTCTCGTTAATAAAAAAGCATAATCATACTGATAATAATATTTTTCTACTATTTCAGATTCTTTTTGAAGAACATTATTCACATCTCCCTTATTTCTTAAAAATAAATAATTACTAGCATCAAAACTAACTACATAATCATAACAAAAAAAAGATTTCAAGACATAAATTGTAGGAAAAGATAAAAATAAAACAAGAATTAAAAATCGATAATATAACCTTAATTGATTAAAATCAAAATCTTCTAAAATGCAGTACAAAACAGGAATAAAAGGAATAATAAAATGAGAAATATCAAAAATAGGATAAGCATTAACTTGAAACATCAAAATAAATAAGTATTTTTTATCCTCAAACTTACTTTTAAAAATTTTATACACTAAATATAAACAGCAAAATACTTCAATAACAAAATAAATCGTAAAAAGTTTATTATTCTCATTAAAATCAATCATCCCCAAGAAACAATAATTAATAAAATCAAAAAAAGCACCTTGAATAAAAAGATAAATACTCAAACAAATAAATGGAAATAAATAAACCAATAAACTTTTTAGCTTACTTTTACTATAAAACAAAACAGGAATTAACATAAATAAACCAATACTCTGCTTTGAAATTAAAATTAATCCTACAAGAAAAGAAATAATATCATATGAAACTTTCTCATGATGATCAAATAAATAAATAATCACAAATAAAAGAAACATACAAAAATAACTATAAGTAGTAAAATAATTAAAAATAATAACAGAATATAATAATACACTCTTATATAACCCAATAGTTTTATAAAGCATAATCATTAAAAAAGAAATTAAAATACAATCAAACAAATGAACACTAATTAAATAATTTCCAAATAGTTTAATAAAAAAACTACTAATAATAAAATAAAGCGGTGTTTGTAAACAGTTAAAATCCCGATAAATCATCATACCCTTTGAAATATTATAACTAAATCCATAATTCCATATTTCATCTCCAGTAATAGGAATCCAAAAAACTTTATACAAAAAACTAATAATAAAAACTATCAAAAAAAGAATGAGATAAACTCTAAATTTTTTATTCATAACCATTTTCTCCTAATCATCAATATCTTTTACATCATCATAAATACTATTTGCCTTAACATAAAATTTCATAATTATTTTTACAACAAAACTAGGCCAAATTTTAGAAAACATAATAATATCTTCTTTTTTTCGTAAATCACTATTAATAAATTTTACCGTCGTTGCATGATTATGAATTCGATAAAAAATTAAATTTTTACTAATATATCCAATTCTTCCCTTCTGTTTAGCAAATTTTAAAAAAGTATCCCAATCCAATGAAAACTTAAGTTCAGAAGTAAAAATATCCTTTTTACCAAGCAATAACTTATTATACGTAACCGATGGACAATTAATACTACTCCCAAAAGCTAAAGAGAAAATTTTAAAAAACTTTAATTGATTCAAAAAAGAAAAACGTAAAGGTAGTTTCAAAAATTTTTTAACTTTCCCATTCAAATCTTCCATAATCATTCCATTTTTCAAAACACAATAATCCGTACATACAAATAAAACATTATCAAAATTCTTATAAAATTTTAAAATTTCTTCTAAATAATCTTGGCGATAAACATCATCTTGATGAACAATCGTCACTAAATCAGTTTTTGCCTTTCTATACCCAAAATTCCAATCATCTTGAATATCACTTTTTCCGCGACGTACATATAATTTAATTTTATATTTATTTGCCAAAAGTCTAATAAATGAATTATCTGTTGAAGTCACAATAATAATATTAGAAAAAATTGTTTGTTGATATAAAGATAAAATACATTCCTCTAAATAGCAACATTCTCCATAAGCACAAATAACAAAAGTATGAGAATAAGTTTTATTACAGCTTTTAAAAGTCCAATATTTACTAAATAAAAAATTATAAGGAACAGTAAAAAATAAAGTTAATAATGGCGCAACTTTACTAGAAATATGTAAGACATCAACCCACAAATAAATACAAAACATATTAATAAAAAAAGACGACAAATAAACTGCATAATACCTCTTTTTACTCCCTTTATTACTTTTAAAAACAAATCCTTTTTGAATACCATATGCCACAACACAAGAAAAAATATAAGCAAAGAAATTTGCTAAAAAATAATGAACATTAAAATAAAGCAAAATATAATAAATAATTAAAGAATTTAAAGAATTAAAAGTACCTACCAAAGCAAATCGAATAACTTGAAAAAAATTATTTTCTATAAAACTAAACATAAATAAATCACACCTTTGTTTTTACCTAATAAATCCATAAATATAAATGTAAAAAAACATCAACACGAAAACAATATAGTAAAGAGGAAGAAAAATCTTAACAAGAATAAAATTTAAAAATTGTTTAAATTTTTCTAAAACAAAAAATAATACGAAAAAGATAAAAGAAACAACCAAGCTAACTTTGATATATGGTGGGTAATATAATAAAGAAATATCATTTTTACCAGAAACAAGAGGAATTGATATAAAATAATTAAAAACCCTATTTAATTTTACTTTCTTACCATTAACATAACAAACATAATTATCAACATAATTCATAGGCAAAAACAACCTATCCTTATCCGTTGTATTAACACGCAAACTTAATTTATTTTTATCAACTTCTACATGATCCACAATATCTTCTTTCTTATAATTAGAAATAAATTTATTGAATTGATTAATATTAATCTTAAAAAAATTCAAATTTTTAACACAAGTATCTTTATATAACGAAATAGAAACCTTAACATTTCCCTTTTCAAAAATACCCAAATCTTTTATAGAAGAAGAATTAAAATGATAATTATTCTGTTCATTAACATTAGGATTATACAATAAATTATCATTGACACTTATAGAATGTAAAATAACACTATCATTCCCAATAAAGAATTGATCAGTACCAGTATAATCAATGGAAGAAACATTTAAATATAACTCACTTAACTCCGAAATATGAACATCAAAATTAAAAGTACGATCTGAATCTGTACAAATATTATTTTTTATTTTTCCGTTTACCTCGATATTTTCAATAATATTTCCCTTTTGATGAAATAAGTCTTGATAAATTTGATTTTGATAATTAACAACATCATTGCTATAATTTTTCTCATCAAAAGAATAATAAGGAATTGAAAATAATAAACTATTTTTTAATTCATAAAGATTATACAATTTATTCTGAGAAACAAAGGCATAATTAGGGTTATTTATTTTTTCACTTGACAAATACCAATGAATTCCCAACAAATTATCAGTAAACAAAGTTCCACCAGAATCCCCATTATATCCTAATTTTTTCAAAGAAGTAATCATATTTTTATTGGTTAAATGCCAATCAGAAATCACTGGTTTATCCACCATGAAACCATAATTAGAAACTAAACTAGAACCAAAATCTCGATAACGAAAAAACTGATTTTCCTGTTTTAAAAAAGAGTATAAATCATTAGAAATTTTGGCAGAATAATCTGTATTCTCATTCGTTAGTTTAGGAGAATGAATACCAACATATCCTAAAGACAAAGCAATACAACTAAAAAATGAAAAAAACAAAAGAAAATATTTCTTTAAAAAAAGATTTTTTAAAAGAAGTACATTAACGACCAAAAGAAGAGACAAAACCAAAATCAACAAAATATAAAATATAAGTTCTAAAGAACGTAAACCAACACTAGGATTACTAGCAGCACTAATTGGTACATACTTAAAATAAACAAACAATAACAGCAAAAAAACAAAAACAATGTAAAAATAATTATTTTTTTCTATAGGAAACTGCAACTTAGAATTGAATTCCAAATAATAAAGAACCCCAAGATAAAGAACCATAATTGAAATAAACCCATAACGATAAGGAAACATATTATAACTACCAGTATGCCACATAGAATTAATTTGGTTAAACAAAATTCCAGAAAACATAATAGCAAACAAATAAATAAATAAATTTCTAATTTTTTTATTCGTTAATTTACTTTTTAACATTATAAAAAATAAAATAATTGGAAAAGCATAAAAACAAACAATAAACAACTTATCAGTTATATCACAAAAAACAATATCTTTTAATGAAAACGAAGAAGAAAATCTTGATGAATTCAAAACATTACATAAAGTTGGAAATACAAATCCAAAAGATAACCCTAATGCTAAAATAGTACCAAGACTTAAATTAAGTAAAAATTTATTTCTTTCTTTTTTATCACACAAAAAATGAACATAACCAAACGATAAAAATAAAACAAACAATAACTCCATATAAGTAATATAAAAAGAATAAATAGTCGATAAAAATAAGATAAAAACATATAGTTTATAATCCCCGTTATCGCTAATTTTTTTCAATCCATATAACAAAATGGGAAACAAAATAACATTATCTAACCATACAAAATTTGTATGATATACAATAACCCAACTACTTAAGGCATATAACACACTAAAAAAAACTTTCCACGAAAAACGAACTTTTTTATAAATTTTGTCAAAAAGAAAAAAAGATGTCACCGACATTAAACATAATTTAATGATAAATAAATAAGAGAGAAAATAAGGAACATTACTTCTAGAAGTAAGAATTAATAACCAAGATAAAGGCGATAAAATTCCATAAACGGATATCAAATCATACATATCACTGCCTAAACCAATTTTATAATTCATAAAAATAGAAACTTTTCCTTGAAAAAAATCATACATATAATAATAAACTGGTAAATAGGCCTTTCCAAAGTCCCCATTAATTATAGTATTTTTACCAAAAGGATAAACACCATTAATTATAAAAACAACAAATAATAACAATAAAACAATCAATGGAGAAACCAATAAAAAAAGTTTCTTTCTAAAAAAAAAGTGTTTCAACCTACTCATAACTTAACTACCTCCTCATTAATTAACTCTTTCAAATAAAGTAAAATACTTATCATTATATAACATCTTATAATGACTATCCTTACTTAAAATAAGAAACAACATTTCTTTCTTTTTTACCAAAACATGAGTTACCTCATATTTTTCAAAATCTTTTTCATAATTTTTAGAGATATTTTCCATTTTATCAAAAATACTATAATCCATTCCATTAAATTCTTTTAAATATAAATCACACCTTGCATCAATAAATACAGGAATATCATGAAATAATAAATAACTACCATAATCATAACCATTATATAACTTTATATTTTGATAATCTAAATTATTTTTAATATAGCAAACAGCATCAACTGGATAATCTTTTTTCATAACAAAATCTTCTTTAGAATGATTTAAAAATTGAGAATAAGAAAAAATAACTATTCCAAAAATTAAAACACAATATATAATCTTATTTTCTAATATCATTTTTCCTAAAATATCAAAAGTCGAATCATGAAGTTCATTTAAAGCACGAATACAAATAATACCAATTTCTATAACTCCAATTGTATAAAAGAATGAAAGATGTCTAATAGATACTAAAGACATAAAAGATAAGCCACCTATCATAAATAATTCTCGCAAATATATTTTAGTGTTAGTAAAAATCAATACAATAAGAAAAATCAAAATAGCAACAAGAAAAAACGGATGTTCAATAGTCACTAAAGGAAGATGTTCTAATAAATATTTTTGGCTGTCCCCTGCCATAATTCTAAAGATATAAGTATAACATATCTTACTAGGAGAAAAAATTCCCAAAAACAAACTAATTCCAAAAGTAACAAGTAATAATTTGACATGAGGAATCATTTCTATTTTCAACTTAAAACTCTTTTTTATTTTAAAATACTTTTTACTAATTTTATAAATAATATGTTCTCCAAAAAAAGGAAGAAAAAGAATAAAGAAAAACGGCCAAACAGTAGCATGTACATTAGCAATTAATATACACAACAAAAATAGAAAAAATGAATATCTTTTTTTCCCAGTATTAATAACTTTATTAATAAAATAAAACTCTAAAACAAAACAGATTAAACTAATAAGTTGTGCCCTAGCAACAGCAAACATTGATAATCTAAACACACAAATAATAGAAAGAACAATAGAAAAAAACTCATTTTTAATTAATTTTAAACTAACATAATAAATACTTAAACATAACAACATATAAGTAATAATAGTACTAAAATAAATTCCATAATAACCAAACCTAGAATAAATTAAATAAATAAATAAATCATAAAGCCAATGTGGATAAGTATAAGGTAACTTAGTTATCCAACAATAATGATCTAAAAAATCTATTCCATGATGAGAAATAAAATCTCCTAACTTAATCATATAAAATGTATCTGTTTGAAAATACTTATAAGTAAGTCCAATACATAAAAATATAATTGCTACAAATCCAAATAAACGATACTTCTTCAAAACTGATCTTCCTCTACTAATAATCTTATATAAATTAAGTATACAAAATAAAGAAGAAACTAACAATATAATTAACTAAAAAAAAACTACACCAACTGTAGTTAAGACACTCTTTTATATAATTTTAATTTTTCTAAAAAAGGAAATAATATTTCTGAATTATCCACACGATCATTCATTGGGGGTAAAACAGAAAAAAATGATATATTTGCCTCTTTTGCTAACTGTTCAACATCACGATTGTTTAATACTGAACGATTTAATACAACTTTTTCATTTAATACTTTATCAAAACAATTATTATCTAACATAACTAATTTGTTAATCATCAAAACAGAAGATTCCATTAAATAAATAATATCCCCACATAACGAATGACATAAAGAAATATCCATATTATTTAAATCAACCAATATAACATTAGCATCTCTATACTGTAAAATCACATTACTAACATCTTTTTCGTTACAAGAAATCATATTTTTATCTCCATAAAACATAAAATCTTTCTTATTTACTTCTATTGCAACAGTATAATAATGTTTAGATAATTGTTGCTTCAATATATAAATTAAAGAAGTAGCGCCAGCATGACTAGTAAAGTTTCGAAACCCAATAACCCTAACATCACTAGATATTTTTTCAAGATCAAAAGACTGAACATTAGTTATCTTTTGTAAATGAGCAACATCACGATAACTATTAGGATTGTTATAAAGATATATTAATTCTTCTTCCGATCTAGCAAAATTATATATTCCCATACTAATCAAACTAGAGATATAACCATCCCCATTAACAATTGGATCATTATTAAGCAAAAGGATTATTTTACTAACATCAAGTCCAACCGATAAACGTTTTATATTATTAATATCAGTATAATTTTGAATAGCAGTAATATCTAAAAACATTTTATTAAAGAAAAAATTAGAAAAAGTTTGAACAATCTCTTCAGCAGTAAATTCACCACTAATAGATTTTATAACATCAACGTTTAAATTAATAAATTTATCTGCATTCAAATTCGAAACAATAACGTTCATCCTATCACCTTTATCTTACTTAATTTTTACTTATCATTTGTTAAATAAATAACCTTAGACTCCCCACTAACTGGAATAATAGTCCCTAAATGAAACAAAGGAAAATCAACAACTACATAAGCAGTAACCTTATAATAAACACTAACAGCATTTTCAATAGAATTACTTCCACCACTACCATTGATGTGAGAAACAATGCAAACACCATTTTTCGTTAAAGTACCATTCTGTTTGATACAATCATTTTTCACATTATCAACATTTGCATAACTATAAGAACTTTTCTGCAAATAAGCATCTATCTTTTCTGTAATTCCTCCAGTTTTGCTTAATTTCTTAGGATCAGAACGTTCTAAAATATTTATTACATTATTTTTTATTCTAAATACCTTAGAAATAGTAATAGATGCCGTCATAAAACAAATAAATACTACAAAAAAAGTTAACATTATTCTTAAAATAAATGAACCACCAAATGCATCTTTCATTACAAATCATCACCCAACATTCTCAGAAACATTAATCGCTGTTGTCTCACCACTAATAGGAATTACAAATTTTTGTTGAAATACCGGAAAAGAAATAACTAAATAAACAACTACTTTATATGTAACATTATTATTTCCTAAATCAGTTCTAATAATACAAGCTCCATTTTCAGTAAATTTATTATCATATGTTTTTTGTGTATCATTCTGATTACTAGAATCACTTATACACATTTTTTTAACGTAATCATTTCCTTCATTATAAGGAAATTTTTTTAAGTAACTATCTACTCTATCAATAACTTCTTGTTTTCTTGAGCCTTCAGAATCATATTGATACTGTTCCAAAATATCAATAACACCATTCTTTACTCGAAAAACCTTGGCATAACTAACAGCAATTGTCATGAAAGATACATAAAAAACAATAAATATTATAATTAATCTAAACATAAACGTACTGCCAAATGCATCTCTCATATCAATTACCTACCCTTCATATTAATTACATTAATATTATTATCATTGTTGTGTAATATTACTCCATTTCTCTCCAACATACTTTTGAGCAAGTGGAACCAAAAAATGAACAACCCCTGCAATTAAAGCAATCGCAAGAATAGTTACAACTACCATACTTAATTCACCTGTAGCTTCTTTCATCTATCTCACCTCCCTTAATGAATATTTTACTCTCTACTACGCAACAGCCGTAAAAGAAAGTAACATAGATACTATAAGTAATATCATTCCTCCACCACCCGTACAAACTAACATTACCATAGTCATACTCTCCATTTTATTCAACCTATTTTTATATTTCTGTTCTCTCGCTTTTTGTTGCAAAGCAGAAACACTCTTAGAAAAAGCAACTAACTGAGTATGCTTCTTTTCCTGTTCACCAAGACCTAAACGATATAATAATCTCATCATTCTAACCGAATCCCTAACTGGATACATAGCAGCAAAATCCATATACGGTTGAACAGAAGAATCACCTGCCTCTATCTTAGCAACCATTGCCTTCAACCCAGGTTTAAATACCTCAGGAGCATCTTCTATACTCCTAGCAAGAGCAACAGGAACTGTATAATGCTGTATCAATACTTCAAGTCCCTTCAAATAATAAGGTAATAAAGAATCCACCTCATTCAAATGATTTCGATAAAATTTCTTCAAATCCATATACTGAAGTTTAAAAGCAAGAAAACCACATACAATACCTAAAATAACATTAACAAAAGATAAATCAGAAATGAAAACAAAAACAAACAAAATAGTAACCAATACTCCATTTCTAATCCTCTTCATAAATACCTGATTAGGATCATAAACTTTATCCCCATACTTTGCATAAAGCAAAAAATCATAATCACTTTCTTTTAACAAATAGAATAAATCTTTATTATCCGAAACAAACTTACCAGAATTAATTTTACCAGTATAAAAGAAAATAAATAGAATAATTGCCCCAATAAGAAATATCTCTATCATTACTCAGCCCCCACATTCTCATTATAATATTTTTCCCCTTTAAGAAGAAAGAATGTATTAATACCTACTAATGTATGTAACAATATCACAATCAGTGGATTATCCAACATCGCAATATAAGAATCTACTCCTAACAACAATTGAATTAACATAACAATTCCATATAAAGCAACACCAAAAATCAAAAACTGCTTATGAAACTCAGAACGATCCATTCTATCACGATATACACCTTCAACAAGAGCATCAATATCAGTCAACATATTATCAAATGTTTCCTCAGTATCTTTTGCTCCTTCTTTAGTAACTTGTAAAAATAACTGGTGCATATTTTTTACCATAAAATAAGGATATTTAGTATTCATATATGCTATTGAGTCATTAACATCTCCCTTTTCATAAGAAAGAGCAATCATTGTTTTAACATCTGATAAAACAGGTTCTTCCAAAATACCAGATTCCACTACTCCCTCAAGTGATTTAATAAACGCTTGAGTAGTAGCAAATTCCATAATAGTATTAGTAACGTACACCTGAACTTGTTCAAAAATAAATTCACTATACTGTCTCTTAGAACGAAGATAAGTAATATAAGGAACAGAAGCAACAGCAAGAACTGCATAAACTATAGCGACAAGTAAATTATAGAAATAAAGATAACCAACAACAGCAGCTATACCAGCAAATAAAACAACTTGCACAAAATACTGTCTAGGAGTATAATCAAGACCTAATTCTTTTATTTTCTTGCGCATCTCTTTATAAGAGTAAGGTGCATATTTATCATACAAACGATTTTTTTGTTCATTGATAAACTTATAAACTCCACTACCACTGCTTGAACGATAGGTAATAATAAAAATTAGTACAATACCAACAATAATAATTTCCAAATAAAACACCTCACTCTACATTAACTCTAGAATCATTATACACTATTTTACCAGAATTCACAATACCTGAAGAAGAAGAATTACTATTAATATTCTCATTAACTAAGATAGAATTCTTATCCATTCTTGAAACATTTGAAGAATTATTAAGAATACTATTACCATTTTGCTTTAATTGCATAGAAGAATTTCCATAAGAAATATTAGATTTCTGTTCTAATCCTGAATTAACATTTCTTACATCACCAGATAATTGATTCTGGTATAAAATATTTTGATGAACAACTTGAGTAGGAGCAACTCCAATAGTACTACTCTGTCTTAAATTTTGTTGCTGAAAGTTAGCACTTACATTATTATTCACAGCACCAACAACATTGCTCTTATTTAATCCAACAGTAGAATTTACACTGTTAGAAGTTAATCTATTAACACTTTGAGCATTACTCCTCATATGAACAGAATTTAAAGTATTTTGACCAACAGAACGATTTACTTGATTAGAAGATAAATTACTATTTAAATTAGAATTCATCATTTCACTAGAATTATTTTGTTCTTTAAATTCTTGCTTTACCAAAATATCTGGAGGCATAATAACACCTTGACTCTCCAAATAATCTAATAAATATTTAGTAGGATTATGAATTTCCGTCTTACCATCAGGAGTTCTCTTATAAATAATTTGATATTTAGGTTGATTTTTATCATCTACATAAAACTCCACCACTTCAGAAACTTCTCTTTTAAATCTTTGTAACTCTTTACTATAATATCCCTTAATATGAACACCAAGCTGAACATAGCGATGAATACTTCGTAAGAACTGATCCATATCAATACTAGATTCCAACAAACTATATAAACGACTAGGAATAGACTCAGCTTTATCCGCATGAATAGTAGATAAAATATTATGTCCAGAAGAAATAGAATCCCTAACCGCCATAACCGCTTCAGCACTACGAACCTCGGAAAGTAAAATCCATCTAGGATTTTGTCTCATACAGGTAACAAGTACATCAGCATAACTTGCAATATTATTTGTTTTCATTGCTACAATATCTCTTTCTGGAAAAATTCTATCCAAATGAAGTTCCAAAGTATCTTCAATCGTAATAATTTTCTCATCATATTTCGTATGAGCAGCCATATACTTTACAAATTCTGTCTTACCACTACCAGTTTCTCCACTAACTAAAATATTACAGTGCCCTTCTACACATTTTAAAATAAAATCATGAATATCTAAGCGAATATAATCTTCCTTAATAATCTTATCTTTTTCCAAACGAATCTTAGCAGGAGTCTTACGAATTAAAACAGCAATACCATTTCTAGCAATTGAATCATGAACAAAATTCATACGAAGTTCAGCACTCTCAGCATCCAAAAAAGGATTTGCCATATTAAAAGATTTACCCATAGAATTAGCACACTGAAACGCCATTTTTTCCATAAAAGCATTATTAACAGCAGGATTCTCTACCCGGTATACACCCTTAGATAATGATTTTAACCATACTTGTCCACCATTACTATAAGAAATATCTGTAATATCATCATTATCCAAATACGATTGAAGAGCACCAAAGTCAACTTGTGTAAACTCATTTTTCATCAAATCACTCTCCTAACTTTTAAGAATTACTATTTGTATTATTATCACTAGAATCATCATCAGTAGTAACATCATCTTTAGTACTAGTCAAAATCTCATCAACAGATACCATCTTTGTTTTCTCATTAATAAAGTTTTGAATATCTTTACTACTTACATAAACAGTATTTTCCTTAGTAAGTTCTTGTGTATTAGGAACTAAAATTAATTCTACACCATAACTATCACTCAAATAAATTGCTTTTCTAAATAATAAATGCATATCTTCTGGCAAAGCAAACATCATATAAGCAGGAGTTTTTACATCAGAAGAATCATCAAATACATGTCTACCTTCTCCATCTTTTACATCTAAAATAGTAATATTACTAATAAATTTACCAAACATAATTGTACCATCATCATTTTTCGCTTTAAAATAAATATTAATAACATCATCAGGTTGCATACTATTTGCATAAGTAGTATCCATATTAACTTTATAATTAACTACAGTCTCATTCTTTTTCACATTTAAAAATGCTGAATTAGGTAACAAATTAGAAGTAGTAAGTAAATCTTTATAAAATAAACTTCCTTCAATAATCTTTGTATTATATTGAGAATATTTTCCTACAATATCCTCTTGTGAATTATAATAGCTACCTACTAAGAAAGCAGCAGGAACATTCATATAATTAATCATACTTGCTGTAATCTTAGTCTTAGGTTTAATCTCTTGATTAGCATATGGCACTCTTGTTAAAGCAACTTTTTGACCTATTCGATAATAATAACCAATAAACAAAATAATTACACACAAAATAACACCAATAATTGTAACTGTATTCTTATTACTTAAAAATTTTTTAAACGAATCTTTCAAAATATTTCCTCCTTTGATTAAAATACTTAATTATTACTAACATCATGTTACTGATTTTTATTGTTAGTAGATTTATTCCCTGTTGTATCTGTTTTATTATCATTATTCTCTGTAGTATTTACTTTATCCTCTGTACTGGATAAAATCTCATCAACAGATACCATCTCTGTTTTATCATTAATAAAGTCTTGAATATCCTTACTACTTACATAAACATCAGCATCTTTTTCAACCTTTTCTGTATTAGGAACTAAAATCAACTCTACATCATAACTATTGCTTAAATAAATAGCTTTTCTAAATAATAAATGCATATCTTCTGGTAAAGCAAATAACATATAAGCAGGTGTTCTAGACTCAGTAGTATTTTCAAAAACTCTTTGACCACTTGAATCTTTCATATCCAAAATTTTAACATTACCAATAAATTTACCAAACATCACAGTTCCATCATCACTTTTAGCCTTTAAATAAATATTAATAATATCATCAGGCATCATACTATTCGCATAAGTAGAATCCATATCAACCTTATAACTAATAACTGTCTCATTTGATTTAACACTACTAAAAGCTGAATTAGAAACATTAGAGCTATCTGTTAAAAGATCAGTATAAAATATACTACCTTCTGCAATCATAATATCAGATTTTGCATACTTACCTTCAATCTGATCAGAACTAGAATAATAACTTCCCTTAATAAATGCTGCAGGAACATTCATAAATGAAATCATATCTGAAGTAATTTTTGTCCTAGGTTGAATCGTTTGATTAGCATAAGGAACTTTAGATAAAGAAACCTTTTGATTAATTCTATAATTATACCCCCAGTACAAAATAACAATACACAAAACAACCCCAATAATAGTAATTGTATTCTTATTACTAATAAATTTTTTTAATGAACTAGACAAATTCATCTTTATTCCCTCCTTTTATCATTGTGGCCTATTTTCTAAACTTTCTCCATCGGGATTAAATTCTAAAATACCACTTAATTTATTTTGAATATCAGCACTAGTTGTAGCAGAATTAAACTTCAATTGATAGTTATCCGTTTTACTTGTAGCAACCACACTAACCTTAGGTGGTTTTTCCATAATATCATAAAAAGTTAAAGAATAACCACTACCATTTCCTTCAATACTTGAATAAAATCTTCTAGTACAGTTAGCAACAAATTTTTCCTCAGAAATTTTTAATTCTCCATGACTGCTTCTATAATAACTCATATCAATAGATTCATACATAGCCGCTTCAACTGATTCTTTCAAAACATAATACTCACTTTCATTGTTAATCGTAACATTTTGAAAAAAAGTAATAAATGTTAAACCAAGCATTCCTACTAAAATCATACCTAAACTTAAATAAGCATACTTCATTTATACTTCACCTCCACTAACTTTGTACTTTGTCCTTTTCTTCTTTATATTCCCCTGCCTTATTATGATTACCATTTATTTTAGAAAATAAATTTTTTTCATTTTTATGAATAATAGCACTAGTCCCATTTCCATTAATATCCATATCGTTATATGAATAATAATCTCCATACTTAATCTTTAAACTATCAATATAAGTTTTATTTTTAAAGGAATTAGTCGTCTGATAACTAATACCATTAAATGAGTTAGAAACAATTCTATTTAATCCCTTATCCTTAACGTATTGCTGCCAATTTTTAGGATAAGCACTATAGTTTAGTTTATCTTCTACCTTTGGAAAAGGATTAGAAGTATCTATAGAACGATATTTTATTTTATTACTATCGTGTATTTCATTTTTTCCTTTTACACTACATGTAGCATTATAAGTAAATGTAATTTTATTAATCAAACTCAAATTAGGATTAGAAACGTTAAACGTAAAACTATCTCCTGTTTTTAAATTAGTAGGAATATAATACCAGCTCTTACTACCATCTTTATTATTAGGATCAACATAATAACCAGAAACAGAATTTGAATTTCTGTATATTATATTTCCATTCATTCGATTACTGAAAAAAGCTTTCTTTATCCAATAAGTACATGTAGAACTTCTCACTTTTCCAGCACCCCATTCACTCTTTGAAAGACTAGGAGAACTACAGCTAAAGCTACCTGCGCTACTATTTCTAGTCTTTGATGAAGCATCATTTGAATTATCAAAAGTAACTTTATTTTTTTTATCCTTATCAACACTATCAAGAGCATTTCTTTTAGCACTGTTTGAAATAATTTTTTTCAATAAATTCAAATTATATTTATAAGAAAGATGAAAGACACCTTTTTTATCCCTAGTATAAAGTTGGTCACCCTCTCCAAGAAAAACAAGAATTTGCACTTCTTTCCTTTTTTTCTCACTAGTAATATACATCTTTGAAAAAACAAATGTATTATTATTAGAAGTATTAAGTTTATAACTACTAAAACCATCTTTATAATTCCAACTTGAAGAAACCGTATATTTATATGAATAAGAAAAATTAAGTCCAGAAGTAACTACTTTTCCATTTGTAAATCTGTCAGAGTCAGAACTGCCACCCACAACTAATTTTGCATTTTGAAAATAAGAAACATTAGCAGAAAATTTAACAGGAAAATAATAAAAATCCCCTACACGTTTGACTTCTTTTTCACTTGAACTTAAAGAAGCACCAAATTTTTCATTAAATTCTTTCGCTGATATTCTATAGTAATAGTTAGAATTAGTCACCGTAGTATCACACTGAGTTTTACCATATTTAACAGAGTCACATGTCTTTTTTTCTTGTTTTTTAGTACAAGTAACCTTTTTTAACTTTGAAGGATGTATAGGACATTTCGTTTCATCATATTTGCAATTAGAACCCACACAATATTCATTTTTTTCACAAGTCGTAGGAGGCAAAGGTTCTAGTTTCAAAGATATTGTACCAGTAGGAATTCCCCAAAACGAATAAGCCCAAGCTACAGTATTACCATATTTAAGTTTAAATCTTCTTACGTTTTGAACTTCTGCCATAGAACCGTTTCCGAGATAATCTTTAGTGCTTCCAAAATCTAAAACATCATAAGAATGATTTGGTTCAAAACAACAATTGGGATTAAGATAACTATGTCTATATTCATTATCAGAAAACAAGTATGCATTTCTTGCTGTAATTTTAAATTCTTTAGACAACCCAGAAATTTTAATCGTTCTAGTAATCTTTACGTTATTAGCAAAACCTGGAAGAGTAACAGGTATATCATTTTTACAAGGATTTTCGCCAATAGTACAAACACCATCATCAAGTACAACTCCTAATTCAGCAGAACCAGTTTTATGTTTCTCATTATCGTTTTTACTTATCTGATTAAGCATTTTCCCATACCATACTTTAGTTTGAATCTTAAACTTTACATCTGACTCTTTTGTGATTCCCAAATCTTCAATAATTTTGTTAATACTTAAAGTTATTTTAAAACCTAAATTATGATATGCACAATGAGCACCCCAAAAACTTGTATTTTTATCAGGAACTGTAGAACAAGTATTTGCTTCAACAACTTTTTTATTTTGAGCAATTAAATTATTTATTGAATCTTTTGCACTTCCATTACAAGCATCATTTTCATTGCCGGTATGTTCACTATTATATTCACATCTCAAATAATATAAATCAAAATCTGTTTTATTATCATAATCAGCATCATATTTCACCGATTTTCCTCCTTGAATGTATGCAATAATAGAAGTCTTCATATTGCCACCTTGTCCACCATAATTATCAATATGTGATAATGCCGAATAACCTTTAATAGTTATATTATTACCATCAATTTTAAACTGAGTAATATCATAAGTGATTTGATAATCATCTTTATTTGGTGTTGTTTCATATTTTGCAGCATTAACAGTACTCATAGGATACACGAAAAAGAACAACAGTAATAAACATATAAATCTTTTCATTCTAACTTCCTCCTCTTAACAAAACGAATAATACCTAAAGTTATTAATGCTACTAATATAATAAGAATAACAATACCAATAACAATAACATAAGGATTAGATAAATAAGACAAAATAGTCAAAGTTAAAGAATTTTTCCCTTTATCTGTATCCAAATACTTATTAATAGTACTATAGAAATCATTATCACTAATCTCCAAATTTCTATCAATCATTTTTTTACAAATATCTAAATCAATATTTTTCTCACGAATAAGACTACACTCTGTAGAATAATATCGATCATTAAAGACTGGCAACGAAATATCAATAGTCCTCAATGCTAAAGTACTACTACAATCACTAGGAAAAAATTTTAAAGTTAGTTTTCCCTCTTCATCTTGAATATAAAAAGAGACATTCCCATCATTAGTATCCGAATAATCAAATTCATATCCATCACTATCATTACTGACAACCGATATTCCTTCACTCATTCCAGATACTGTAATAGCATAATTATAACCATAAGGAATACTATTCCCCCAATCCAAAGATTCATCATCAGCATCCAAATACTCATAATGAACAGAAATATTATTTGCAAGTACCTTTAATCTAGCAATCTCTTCCTCACTACACATATCAGCTCTTACCAAAGATGGAAAAAGACAAAAGAAAAATAAACTAAATAATCCCAATTCTTGATAAAACCTCTTCATCTAAAGCCTCCATATCTTAATAACATAATAACATTTTTTTTGCAAAAATTAAACAGTTTACCAAAAAAAAATAAAACTTTTTGTCTTATTCTTTATTCTAAAGCTTATTCTCTCATTAATATTCTCTATCAGTATTTTACTAGCATCAATATCTTAATAATTACCAACACTATTTTTTGATAGAAGAATTATTCTTACCTTCACTATCTAAATAATAATTAGGAATATCCCCTTGAATCATCTCCATCGTAAGAGGAATAGTCTTTTTAATCTTAACCTTTTCAGATAAAAAAGGCATCTGAATAACCATTTGTATCTGAACATCCACAAAAACCTCTATCATTGCATTATTCAACCCATAATTAGTAACCTTACTATGAACATCTGTCTGAACATTCCCAATAACACTCAAATTAAGAGGAATCTTTGGACCAATATTAGCAAGCAAACTATTTCCAGTAGCACTCCCTAAAGAAATCAAAAACAATATTCCCTCATCTACCTTCAAATAAGAATTACTAGATATCCTCCCTATATCTAAATCAAGTTCCTCAAAATCTCCTTTAACCATTAAATCCAAATCCTTAGTCAGTAAAGAAGTCAGTTCAATTGTAAATTGATTTAATTTCTTTGTATCATAGCGAACCAAAGAAATATCCCCGTTTTCTTTTCTAACAATCTGAAGAATCTCTCCTACATCATGACTAGCCATATACTTCCTAACCCCATTATTTAAAGTAAGTACACTAAGTTTTTCTACCTCGTCCTCAGCACAACGAATTAATCCTGGACCTAAAGTACGATTAAAATAATAGATAAAGAAAATAGAAAAAAGAAAACAAATCAAAAAAAGATATAAAAATATAACAAATAAATAGTTTTTCGAACGTTTTTTCTTATGATAAATAAAATACTTATTCATACTAAACTATATGTAAAATAAGAGAAAAAAAGAGAAAAAAATCACTTTACACAAGATTGACATAAATTATAAGATAGAAAGATAAAATATAGTAAAATCAACCCATTTATAGTATAATGAAAAAAAGGTGGTGAATGTTTGAGATTACAAAGTTACTTTAAAAATAATATCTATGCCAATCGTGGTATGACACTAGAAAATGATATCAACCAAACGAATGAATATTACAATAACAATAATATTGCATTAGTTTACAAAAAACCAACACCAATACGAGTAGTACAAGTAGAATATCCCAAAAACAAAATTAGAGAAGCTTACTTTAACGAACCATCAACTCTAGATTATACTGGAATTTATAAAGGAAAATATCTAGAATTTGATGCCAAAGAAACACAAAGTAAAACAAGTTTCCCTATAGCAAATATTCATAAACACCAACTAGAACATATAAAAAAAGTAATCTATTATGGAGGAATTTCTTACTTAATCGTTAGATTTACAAACTTAAATCAAACCTTCCTTTTATTAGGAACCGATTTAATACACTTTCTAGAAACAAGTACTAGAAAATCTATTCCTCTAGATTATTTTAAAGAAAAAGGATATTTAATTGAAACAAAATATGCACCAAGATTAGATTACATCAAAATAATAGATAAAATCATTGAAATTAAGGAAGTGAAAAAATGAAAAAAATAACTAAAAAAAAGAAAAAAAATCTACCAAAAAAAAATACATCACTTCATTCTTCTAAAACAAAAGGAAAAAAAGAAAGAAGAAAATGGTGGAAAAAACTACTCAGCTTTCTACTTGTTTGTTGTTGCATAGGAATATTTGCTGTATTTGCTTTTTGCATTTATATCGTAGCAAGTTGTGGACAATTTGATCCAAATGCCCTAGCTAACCAAGATCAAACAATTATCTATGATAAAGATAACAACGTCATTGGAAAACTAGGAATGGAAAAAAGAGAATCTGTAAAATACGATAAACTACCACAAGTATTAATCGATGCAATTGTTGCAACAGAAGATTCCAGATTCTTCCAACATAATGGTGTAGATGGGGCAAGATTTTTAAAAGCATCCGTTGGTCAAGTATTAGGAAATTCTAGTGCAGGTGGAGCGTCTACCTTAACCATGCAAGTGGTTAAAAATAACTTAACTTCAACAGAAAGAAACGGAATTGAAGGAATTATTCGTAAATTTAAAGATGTTTACATTTCAGTATTCTTCATGGAAAAGAAATATACCAAAGAAGAAATTATGGAATTTTATGTGAATGATAGCTTATTAGGAGGAAATGTTTATGGTGTTGAAGAAGCCAGTAAATATTACTTTGGAAAATCCGTATCCCAATTAAGCTTACCAGAAGCTGCTATTATAGCAGGACTATTCCAATCACCAAATGGCGATAACCCCTATAAAAATCCTGATAGAACAAAAAAAAGAATGAATACTGTTCTAAAATTAATGGTAAGACATGGATATATCACACAAGAAGAAGCCGATATAGCCGCTAGTATTGATATCACTTCCCTATTAGTAGGAACAAGTGAAGCTAACAATTATCAAGGATTTATTGATACAGTCGTATCAGAAGTAAAGAAAAAGACAAATCAAGATCCTGCATTAGTATCAATGGAAATTCATACTACAATGGATGCTAGTATCCAAAATGGAATTAACAAAATTTTAGCCGGTGAAGGTTACAAATGGAAAGATGATAAAGTTCAAGCTGGTATTACCATCGTTGATGTAAAAACAGGAGCAATATCTGCAATTGGAGCAGGAAGAAACAGAACTGGAGAAAGACAATGGAATTTTGCAACACAAGAAAAAAGACAACCAGGATCAACAGCAAAACCAATATTTGCTTATGCACCAGGATTTGAATATGATAACTTCTCCACTTATCAATTATTTAATGATGAAGCTTGGAAATATACAGATGGAACTCCATTCAATAACTGGGATTCTGGATATAAAGGATTAATGACATTAAGAGATGCTCTTAGTATTTCTAGAAATGTTCCTGCTGTAAAAGCTTTCCAAACTGTCCAAAAAGATGTTGGAAATAAAAAAATAGTAAATTTTGTAACTGGTCTTGGAATTCCATTAAAAGATAATGCAGCTTATGAATCATATGCTATTGGAGGATTAGATCCAGGAGTAACCACTACTCAAATGGCAGGTGCTTATGCAGCATTCGCAAACGGTGGTTATTATACAGAACCATATACAGTAAAATCAATCACTTACAGAAGCAATGGAAAAACAACAGAATTTGAAAATAAAAGAACACAAGCAATGAAAGACTCAACTGCTTATTTAATTACAAATGTCTTAGAATATGCTGCTCACTACGGATTTAGTGGTGGTACTGGAAGTTATCGTGGAACAGTAGCTGCCAAAACTGGTACATCTAACTTCGATGAAGCAACCATGAAAGCTAAAAAATTACCAGGAAGTGCTGTAAATGACCTATGGACAGTAGCCTATACTCCACAATATTCCATTGCTTTATGGTACGGATATGAATTTAAAGACATATCCAGTCAATACTATAATTCAGCAGGAACACCAAAAGATAATCTAATGTCTGCTATCATGAAAAACATTCCTGTTACTAATGAAAAATTTAATCAACCATCTAGCGTTGTTCAAGCACAAGTAGAAGCTGAATCATGGCCAGCAGCAAAACCAAGTCAATACACTCCAGAAGCACTAATTAAAACAGAATACTTTATCTCTGGTACAGAACCTACTGAAGAATCAAAGAGATTTGCCAAATTAGATGACGTTACCAACTTAAAAGCAACCAGTACAGGAAATACAGTAAAATTAACATGGGAACATAAAACACCAGATGTTGTAAGTCAAGAATACTTAAACAAATACTTCAGTCAATCTGTATTTGGAAATGGTACTAGTCAATTCTTACAAGAAAGATTATCATATAATAATGATATCTTAGGGGGACTTGGCTATGGAATATACGCAAAAACAGCAAATGGATTAAACTTTGTTGCCTTCACAACTGATAAATCTTATACTTATCATGGAAATAATAGTTCAGTCTCTTCACTTGTAGTTAAAGTAGAATATCGAAACTTCAAGAACAATGCTTCAAATGGCGTTAGTGCAAACGTATCCATAAAAGGAAATAGCACTGACAACGATACCACATCAAGTGATTTAAAAATTAGCTTAAACGGTGGAAATAAAACCATGACACAAGGAAATTACGTAGAAGATGGTATTAAAGTAACCTACAAAGGAAAAGAAGTAAAACCAAATATTTCTTACTCAGTATCAGTAAATGGAACTACTTATACTTCTAAATCAGAATCAGAATTAGAAACAGCAATCAATTCCATAACAGAAGCAACAACCATCAAAATAACTTATAACATTTCTTACAAAACTTCAGAAGGAGAAACCATTACTAAGTCTGCGACAAGAACAGTTACTATTGAATAAATAAACAAAAAATGACACTCACTGAATGTCATTTTTTTATTTGCAAGTATAACCTAGATCTACGTAATTCTTCTTCAAATCAGCAAACTTTTTTGAAGGAATATTAAAAGTAGCTAAATCTTTATCACTAATCTTATCCATATCAATCGTATAAATAACCTTATACTCATTATCAATATCCTTATCTACCTTATAAGAAAATCCTTCAATATTACCATAAGTATTCATCTGATTCTCATAAGTACTACGAATACCAGCTAAATCCAGAATAGTATTAGTAACACCATTAATTGTACTATCAATAGCATCCCCAACAACACCATCTACAACATCATCAGCTTTTAAATTATCATTACTATCCTTCTGCTCAGAAATACCAGCACTATCAGAATTTACTCCATCTTGTTTTTCTCTTGTTGTATTATCTGTATTCCTAGAAGTACCATTATTTGTATTAGCATCACTATTCGTAGTAGAATCCGTATTATTATTAGCCGTAGCATTATTTGTATTATCCTGTACATAATCATAAGTAATTACCAATTTTTTAACATCTTCCTTTTGATAATCAATATCATATTTTGTCTTTGTTGTAATACCATTAGAAGTTGTAGTATTACTACAAGACAAAGTAGACATATCCGTAGAACAACCAGACATTACCAATAATGCTAAAAAAGCAAAAAATAACTTTCTCATTTCTTCCCTCCTATCATTATTAATATAACCAAAAAGAATTCATTTCATCATACCAATTTTTTCCAAAAAAAATACTTATCCCTAACCTAATCCCTTACAAAGACTAAGTTAAAAATAAGTATTATTTTTTTAAAAATCACAAGACTTAGGAGTTCTAGGATAAGGAATAACATCTCGAATATTATCCACACCTGTTAAATAAATAAGAAGTCTCTCAAATCCAAGACCAAATCCAGAATGAGGAACCGTACCAAATTTACGCAAATTCACATACCAATCAAGTTCCTCAATATTCATATCAAGCTCTCTCATTCGAGCAATCAATTTCTCATAGCTAGCTTCTCTTTCTGAACCACCAATCAATTCTCCAACACCAGGAACTTCCAAATCAACAGCCCTAACAGTCTTTCCGTCTTCATTTTGTTTCATATAAAACGCCTTAATATCACGTGGCCAATCTTTAATAAATACAGGAACACCAAAATAGTCCGTAATATACTTTTCATGCTCCTTCGCAATATCTTCTCCATATTCAGGCGCAAATTCAAATGCTACATCAGCCTTCTTCAAAATATCAATAACTTCCTTATGCGTAATTCGAACAAAAGTACTATTCAACAATTTTTCTAATTTATTTCTAAGTCCTTTCTCAACAAATTTATCCAAAAAATCAATTTCATCTGGACATTTTTCCAAAACATAAGAAACAATAAATTTCAAAAACTCTTCCTCAATATCCATAATTCCTTCTAAATCACAAAAAGCTACCTCAGGTTCTACCATCCAAAACTCAGAAGCATGAATTTTCGTATTAGAATTCTCCGCTCTAAAAGTAGGACCAAATGTATAACACTTCGAAAAAGCAGAAGCAAAAGTCTCAGCCTCTAACTGTCCTGACACAGTAAGACCAGTAACTTTACCAAAAAAATCATCCTCATCTTTCAAATCTTTATTTTGAAAATCTAATGTTGTTACCCGAAACATTTCTCCTGCCCCTTCACAATCACTAGCCGTAATAATAGGAGCATGAAAATAAACATAACCTCGCTCTTGAAAATAAGTATGAATCGCCATAGAAGCAACACTTCTTATTCGAAAAATAGCCTGAAACAAAGCCGTTCTAGGTCTTAAATAAGCAACATCACGAAGAAACTCCCTTGTATGTCTCTTAGGCTGAATAGGATAAGTTTCATCACAATATCCTAAAATAGAAACATCCTTAGCCTTAATTTCAAACTCTTGTTTTCCAGCACTTTCTACAGCTAAACCAGAAACACAAATACTAGAACCAACTAATAACTTAGATACATCATCAAAATTACTTAACTCCTCATCATAAACAATCTGAACAGATTTAAAACAAGTACCATCAAAAAGATCAATAAAACCAAAATGAGCTTGTTTCCTATGATTACGAATCCATCCATTAATCTTAACTTCTTTCCCTAAACAATGATTCAAATATAACTCTTTTATTTCCATTATTTCACATCCTTAATCATATTATACACCAAAATAGAAAAAATAATAAGTAATCACTTATTATCTCATCTTCTTTACAATTAAACTAACATATCTTTTAACATCTTTAATCAATTTTGTATACAAATTAGGATAATGACGAATTTCATTAATAATATCAATATCATCTCTAGAAATAGCTCCAATATACTCACTTCCATCTTCAGTTACAATAGGAACTTCTCTTCCAAGTAAATAATCAGTAGTTGTTTCAAAAATATCAGCTAATATACAAAAAGTTTCCAAGCTAGGAGTTCTAGTACCATTTTCATAGCCACAAATAGATACTTTTGTAACTCCAATCATATCACCTAGCTCCTGTTGACTCATACCCTTTTCCAATCTCATATCTTTTATTCTTTTACCAATTAACATATTTATCCCTCGCTTACTTCTGGTAACAAATTACCAATTGTTAATAAAATATTTAATTTAATTTTAAAGCTTTTACATATCAAATTAAACTAACAAGTAATATTATGCCATGCTTTATATTTTTTTGCAATACTTTTTATTAACTTTTTTTCAAAAAAAGAGACTAAAGGAACGACCTTTAATCTCAAAATAAAATGAATAAAAATAAAAATACTGATCTAAAAATTTAAACATTAATAAAAAGTAATTTAATGATTAAAAGAAACAAGATCCTAATATAATTGCAAGTAAAATATATAATACAATTATAATTAAGAAACCATTTCCTACACCTGAACAATTATTGTTACAAGATGTGTTGCAATTAGAAGACATAAACTTCACCTCTCTTTCCTTAAATCCATGCTCCTAGTATGATAATCAGTAAAATAAATAATACCAATACGATAGCAGCTGAAGATCCATAACCATTCATTGATATCCCCCCTTTTCTTCTTTCATGATTATTTTATGGAGATTTATCAAAAATGTGAATATTATCCCCCAAAACAAAAGAGAAATCAAACTTGATTTCTCTCTTAATCACTAACCCAATTCAACATATTTACCTTTTTGATATCCATACAACCAATAACACATGGACTGCTCACATTGTGCAGAAACAACAAAATTATAAAATTTACTTTTAGTATCAATGACCCAACTCAATTTATAATCAGCAACATTTTCCTTATAACCCGTTTTTAATAGTAAATACGTTCTATATTTACTTTTATAAAAAATTAAATAAAATAAACCTTTAGAATCAACAGAATAAATACCAGTATAATTAGAAACAACATAAATAGAATTATTTTCATCAATATAATACTTATTACTAATAGTAATATTTTTATCTACGAAATTATATTTCTCTAACATATTATTAATAACTTTTTCATCATCAGATGATAAATTAGATAAACTAAATTCTTTTACTTTAAAATAAGAACCCTTATTAAACATAATCTTACTACTATTTATTTCATAACTATGAGTATCATCATCAAAATAAAATTCTTCTCCATCTTTAACAACATACTGTAACGTATTATAGTATTGATTATTTACATAAATATCATACTTTTTCCAATTAATTAGTTTAGATACTTCAATTTTATCATCTAAAAAACTTAACCTATTCCATTTAGAAGAACTATACTCCCAACAAGAAAATGGATCAATTAAAATATATTGAGAATCTAATGACGATACATTTCCTTTTTCTTTATTTAGCACAAATAAATATAGCATTCCCCACACACAAAAAACAAGAAGCAAAATTAAAATATTTCTTAATTTATTCATTAATTTCACACCCAAACATTAACTATTATTACCTTCATATCTAAAATAAGCTACCCATCCACGTGAATCATTACTAGTTTCTTTAACAGCCACCTCTTTACCACTACTATCTCCATTTACACCATCTTTATCAGTATGTGCACCAACATTCTTACCATCACCAACATAAACTTCTGTATGTTGAGAAGAACCATTATGAACCCATAAAATATCTCCACGTTTTAAATCATTTACCGAAGTATAATCATATTTTTTGAAACCATTACTTGTTAAAATTTCTGTCATAGAACCTGTAGTAAACGCAGAGCCACCCATAGAATTTGCATCCATTCCCGCTCCTTTTACTAAACCATACCACACAAAACTTGAACAATCAACATTTGGATTTAAATACCTTGTAGTATTATTATAACCAACACTATCATCAGCAGCCGTTTTAATCATCCACTGCACATATGACTCAACAAAATCGCTAGAAGAAGCAGAAGTACAAGAAACACCTTCATTAGCCCCAAGACCAAATATCTCTTTTCTTGGAGTAGACATTTGAGAATTTATTAAATACATCGTATAATTCTTTTGATCTTCGTCTGTAGTAGGAGTACATTCAGAACGTGGATTTATACCAGTAGACTTCCACCTACTATGAAGTTCCTGATCACTAGAACTATAAGAACAGGCGGAACCACTACAGGCTTTTTGTACTCTATCAGGAATATTATCACCAAAAATATACGGAGCATAATAACAACCACCATTACCAGCACTACCAGGGTTATACCAAAAATAACCTATATATGAATATTTTCCCATCCATTCCGATAATGAACTATACTTTGAAGCACTATCAATTAATGCTTTTGCTCCATCCATAAAGGAAGGATAAGTTCCACAACTAGTAGAACCATTTGGACATTTTAATCCCCAATAATTATTGGATGATAAATCTTTTCCACCATTTTCTTTGGCAGCAACTAAAACAACTAACTCAGGATTGACTCCCTTTGCCTTAGCATAATCATAGTAGTCATCAGAATAATCAGCAAAAATCTTCCACTGACTATGACCATTAGCATAATCTTCTATCTTACTTTTAAATTCACTCTTTGATAAAGAAGTAGCAGAAATAGTAAAACCACATTCACTACTATTAGAGGCAACACTATTTCCAGAATCTTTAGATTCATCAAATAATCCTAAACAAAATAAAACAGCAATAAATAACGGAATTAATAGTAAAAAAGCAAAAAAAGAAACTCCACCTCCACTAACTAAAAAGAGTAAAATTTTTTTTTTTAATAATCCACGTAAAAAATCATTATTATCCATAATACATCACCACTTTATATTAGAATCCACCACCTGAACCAAATGATTCTAACTCATCTTCACTAACAACAACATTAATTTGCATTCTACGACTACCACAAACAAATAATGCATCTCCTTGATTATAACGTTTTATTCCTTCACGTTCATTGTCATTTAAATCAACTAACATAGATAAATCATCCACAGATTGTTTCTTCAATCCCATAATCAAATAATAAGAGGCATTATCAAAAATAGCTTTACCATGAACAATAATATCTTCACCAACGAAATCACTAGGCTGTTGAGTAATAATAATTGTACCAGTATTATACTTTCTAGCACGTCTTTGTACTTGAGCCAAAAATTCTGCACCAAGTGTATTTTTAGCACTTAAAAGAACATGCGCTTCATCAACGGACAATACGGTATTAACAGCAGGATTCAAACACAATCCCCAAGCGTACTTTAAAACATTAAATAATAAAGCATTCCTAATATTAGCATCACTATTCATAAGTTCCTTAATGTTAAACACTAAAAAATCCCCTTCAGAATCAACACTAGTATGACCATTAAAATAATACTTCAATTCCCTAGTAAAAGGACGAATTTTAATCTCAAGTCTCTCCATAATATCTCTTTCCCTAGTTTTTTCCGTCATCGAACGAAGTCTACCAATAACAGTAGCATAAACATCATCAAAAATAGGAAAATCCTTAGAAGTAAATCGACTAAAATCAGAATTAAAATTAATTCCAAATCTAGCATAAGTATCTTGTACCACTTCACTAAACATATTCAAAACATCTTCTTCAATATCAGGAGAATAATATTTCATAAAAGCTTTCAAGTTTTGCAAAGTTCTATTTAATACTGTATACCCAAGACCATTCCTAATATCATCTTCATCAGCATCTACAACAATATCAAGAGGATTAATTAACCCATATACTCCACCTTTACCTAAATCAACAACTTGTCCACCATACATATTAGTCATCTCACTAATTTCACCCTCAGGATCAATAGCAACAATTTGATAACCATTACGAATATGACTACGAAGCATCAACTTAGCGGCAGTACTCTTACCAGAACCAGATGTACCCAAAATAATCATATTAGCATTATTTCTATTATTTTCTTTTCGAACTTGATATAAAAATTGATTAAATAATACAACACCACCAGAAAAATCAACACCAAGCAAAGTAGATAGTCCTTCATCTTTAATACTATCAAAAACAAAAGGATACATAGCAGCCATTGTAGAAGAAGGCATAGGAGTACCTATTCTTTGCTCAATCTCTTGACTCTCAAAAATAGGAAGCATAGACTTTAAAACTCTTTCTTGTTCAAAACGTAAAGGAATAGCTCTCATTTCCATAGCATCTAAATAATTACGTAAAGCTAACTTTTTACTATCCAATTGATCCTTAGTATCAGCAGTAACCATCAAATGCATTTGAAAATCAAAGGTTTTCGTCTGACTAGCCGTAAACTGTTGAATATAATATTCTAAACTTTCCACATCCTGACGAATTCTCTCTTGAATAGTAACATCTTTTTCTTGCTGATATTTAACTTTTAAATCGGCAATTTCTTTGTTTAACATTTTAGATAAAACAGAAAATGGCAGAGGCATATGTTTTATAATCATCTTAACGCCAGACATATTAGTAAGATTAGCAAGATATCCATGAGAAATATACCTAGGATAAGAAACCACTGTTAAAATAGTAGCGTATTTATCACTAATGCTAAAATCAGCAGATCGAAACTCAATCCCTTTTGGAGCTATTTCACTTTTAAACATCATAGGTTAACCACCGTCCCAAAATCAGTTCTCATTCCACCGTTTAAGAAATTATCCAAAACTGTACGCAAATCATCATTAGATGTTTGTGAACTATCCAAACCACAATTTGCAAGACCAGTAATAATCGTACGAATTCTCTTTTGAATCATTTCTAAATTTTTTTCTTTAAACAGGATATAATATTCTGTATCTGTAACATTATTATCCATAAAATTATTAGCCTTTAAAATATCTTGATTAATCATCTTGCGAATAACAGGACTAGAAGTTTGATTATATAAAAGTTGCAATCTTGCTAAGTAACCAGAAATATCAACTGGCCTATCAGCACTAATCAACCAAAAATCAAAATCAACAGTATTATAAAAATTTTTCAATCCAATAATAACATTATCTTGTGTAGCTTGATCAAGAATAAAAATATTTCTTGGTTTAATTTTAACACCTGTTACTCTTATTTTATTATTTAAAATAATCATACCATTTTCAATAGCTTTAACAGGAATCCAGTCTTCTGTATATTTACTTTTTTGACTTGGTATCGGCATCTTGGAATTGTTCATAAAAGCACCATCCTCTCCATACATACTTTCTTCTTTCAGTATAAAATCTATAAATACTAATTAAAGCACACATCACATTATGATAATTAGGGATTGGAAACACTAACAATCCACATACACATCCAGGTAATAAAGCAAGAGAAACAGCAAGTAAACTATCAGATGGAAGAACTGCTAAAGCTATCAAAGTAATAGCAATACCAGTACAAAACAACATCAAATCAAAAGGCCTAAACACATTAAATATTAATGTTCCCTTTTTTGCATTAGCAGGTACTAAATAACCATTCACTATATATCACACTCCTTTTTACTTTTTTCCTTTTCTTCTTAATCTTTCATCTGGCGGAATATAAGCAAATTCATCATCAGCTTGTCTAGTAGCATATTCCGGACTATTTTCTAGTAAAATAGCATCACTTTTAGCGCGTCCCTGAGTAGACTTAAATAAATCATAATCATAACTACCATTCCTTGAAAGTTCATACCCTTCAAACAAAGATGAATTATTTTTAATTAATTCATCAGCTTGAGACGCATACGAAGAAAGAACATCAACTTCACCCTGATCTAATGAAACATTCTCTAAATAACCAGTAGTTGGATTATAAGCCGAAAATTCACTATTCCCATTTAATCCTGCTAATCCAGCAGTTAATCTAGCATTTTTCCAATGTTGTTCTGCAATTTCCAATCTTCTAAGATATTGCTCATCACTTTCTCCATTTAATCTTCCAGCTTGTTCTATTCTTTCATAATTAGACTTTAATTTTTTTACGTAAGAATTATTATCCAATGCTGAATCAATATTATCTTTAATTTTAGAAAATTTATTCAATGTATCAATATTACGTTTGGTATTATCTGCTCTAGTATTCTGACCTAGTATCCTTCTAGCACTAGAATTCAACCTTCCCACTAATGTAGAACCTTGCGATATAGCATCAGCAGCTCTAAAGTTTCTAGAACGTTGTTCTTTAAAAGAAGACCCAATTGCACCAGGAACGTTTTTCGCTTTTAAGCCATTATCAATACCATGAATTGCACCACCAAAACCACCACCTAAGGCACCTTTAATTCCATGACCAACAGCCAATAATTTATTACCACTTTTTTGATACCCAGCAACTCCACTACTAAAAGCACCACCAAGGAAACCAATAGCTGCACCAGTACCAACAGAAGCAGCAGTATTTAATCCTGCTCGTAATCCTAAAACATCTTTCATATGCATTCCACCAAAACCTAACTTACTAGCACCGGATGGAAGTAATTCTTTAATTAAATCTGGAGCTTTTTTAGCAAAAGCAAACAGAGAAATTATCATAACTAACATAATAATATCCTTATTCTCCGGATTATTTAAAGAACTCCAAAAAGCCCAATTACCTTCAGTATCAAAAATTGTAGCGATTAAAAATACAGCAAAATTAATTATCGCTATACGAATAAAAACATCAATATAGGTAGAAAAATACATTTTAGTCCACTTACTAAACATTGTATCTTGCTTAGGAGCCAAATATGACACAATAGCCATTGGAGAAATGATTTCCAAAATAGCAAGTTGTATCATTCGCATACCAACTTTTATACAATAAACAACCAAAAAATATATAACTGCTATACCCGCTGCAATACCTAACAACCAATTAAAATCGATTATAGTAACTTCATGAGTTTCACCATCGTCTTGATCAATCTTAACACTCTCATTTAAACAAGTATTACCAAGTTCAAAATCACTCTCCTCAACAATTTTTTCTTTTAATGTATAAACAACTTGCTGACAAAGCTGCACATCCGTATTAGATTCTTTATCAGAATCAGAAATACCTTCAGAAATCTTATAAAAAGTTCCCAAAAGTTCTGCACTCAAAACTCCACCAAAATCATCAGTATTAACATCATAGGGTAATAAAATTTTTGATATAATATTACTCTGTATAACAACTCGTTGAACCATGTAAAGAGTATCAAAAGCAAAAGAGGAAACTCCCAACATAATGATCACAAGAATGCTTTTTTTTACAATTGCACTAGCACCCTTTGTTTTATCAGAAATAATATCAGGATCAATCAACATTTTAATAAAAGAAAGAGTAACGTAAAAAAACATTATAATTCCTAATATTAAACCAATTCTCTTAGAAAGTTCTTGCATAACTGTGTTATCTAAAAGACGTCCAGTACATAGAGTATTAAATAGCCAATAAAGATTAATTATAAGCTTATAAAGCATACTAATAATAGTATAAAAAATACTTCTAAGTCCCTTAATAACCGCTCCAACTACACCATCACTAACTCCACTCAACCATGTACTAGGCTGCCACCACTTCAAAAAAAGCATTATATCACCTCACAAAATTCCACATAAATCTGCACTAATATTACCCCAAATACTACTTGCTAAAGTCAACAAAGCCTTCAAAATAGATGGGATTAAAAAGATAACCACAGCTATTATAACACGTTGAATAAATTTTTGTTGTGATTTTTTCATTAAATCCTCATTAGAAGAAAGAATAGCTTTACCAAAATCTAATGTACCTAACGATACTAAAATTAAAGGTATAGAAATCTTAATAATAGTTACTATACTTTTTAACAAATCAACTAATTCAGAACTATCTTTACCTAAAAGTTCTTGACAACTACTAAAATTAATTTTACCACTAATCAAACTCCACTTAGGTTCTTCCTTTAGTAATTTAGTACCTGAATTACTACCATCACTACCAGAGGTCTGAGAAACATTACTATATATGGAAGTATCACATTCCCCGAGTTCTGTCCACCAAACATACTTTCCATTAGTTTCACTAAGTTCTAAACTTTGAAGACAAAAATTTAAAGTTGGACACTTAGGCCCATTTTCAACGTCAAATGTTTTATTGGCTACTTCTTTAGAAAAACTTTTATAAGTAGAATTTATAGGATAAAAATGAACTATTGTATTACTATTAGATATTTTATTAGAAGTAACTGTATAACCATATTTTTCATCTAAACTTCCTTTATATAATTCAGCGCTAGACTTTGTTATATAGGCCATAACATTCAAATTATGTAATGTATCATCATCTGTAGATTTACCAGACTTTATAGTAATAGAACATTTAAGAGCCGTAGTATTCCCTTTCTTATCAGTCGTTTGATCAACACCAGCATCTTTTATTTTATTTAATTCCTTACAAACTTCTTCGTTATTAGACTTACCACAATAATTATTTATAACATAATTCCTACAATTATTATTTTTTGAATCACCAGTAGCTCGACAATTAGTATAACCATTCAAAAATTTAGATACATCACTAACATTTTTCAAATTAGGATTTGAAAACTTCGCAATTGAATCATAACCATCACCAGCACCCTCATTTTGACATTTAACAATAGCATCATTAACCGTACCAAGCAATTTTTCTTTTTTGTTTTTACAATAATAATGACAAGAACCTCCAGATTCTCCAGAACACAAAGCATTAAACAATATTCCTTCTTTATCTTTTGACATATTAAAATAAACTTCTTCAGCATAACAAGAAGATACATTAAAAAAGAAAAGCAAACCAAAAAAAGCAAAAAAATACTTCTTCATAAAAAATCACCATCCAATATAATCTCACAAAAAAATTATATCATATAAGATAAAAAAAAGAAAGAAATATAAAAACAAATTCACGATAAAAATATAGTTTAAATTAAAAAAACAGTTTTTAAACAATAAAATCAATAGTTTAGCAAATTTGCAACACTTAAAAACCGTTTTATAGTATACTTATATTATGTAGAAAATATAGGTAATCAAAATATGGCTAACCCCCCAAAAAAATATAGTAATTTGACAAAAGAAGAAATTAATTTTATAAAAAAGAAATTAGGAATATCAAAAATGCAAGATATTGATACCGCAATTTTAAAAGAACTTAAAGAATCATTAAAATTATTAAAAGATTCACGAAATAAAAATATGATTTCTTTTAAAATGTGGGATGTCATTATTTGTGGGATTTTCGCTTCTTTTGCTGATTGTAATGATTGGGAAGAAATACATGAATTTGTTGTCGATAATTATAGTTAGCTTAAAAGTTTTCTCCAAATGACTGGTGGTATTCCTAAGGCTAATTCTTATGAGAGAATTATCAGTTTAGTAAATTCTGATGAGTTAAATAAAATATTGTTTAATTTCTTTAAAACCCTTACTAGAAAATTAAATCCTGAAATTAAACTTAGAAATTTTGATGGTAGAGTCAATAACGAAAGCAAGAGAAATACAACTGTTACAAACGAGAAAAAAGTCCTCTTAATTGTCTAAATTGTTATGACAATAAATATGGATATTGTATTGAAACTGTACCAATAAATGAGAAAACAAATGAAATACCTACCATAGAAACCTTAATAAATGGAATGAATTTAAAAGGTATAATTGCTATATGGGACGCTTTAAATACTCAGACAAAAAACGGTAAAGCTGTTATCAATGCTGGTGGTGATTACATTATTCCTATTAAAAGAAATCAAGAAAATTTTTATAATGATTTAAAATTATATTTTGATTCTAAAAAATGTGAAGAAATAATTGCTAGTAATTCAAATTCTGTATATTATAGTGAAAGTGAAAAAAAACATTCAGCATTTATTAAATATGAGTATTTTCAAACCTCTGATATTAGTTGGTATCCTAACCTTTCAGATTGGGAAGATTACACAGTTTTGGGTTGATAAAAAAAACTATTACCAAAAAGGTCAAAGTTAAAAATGAAAGAAAAAAATGATTGAAAAAATAGTCACAACAACCGAGTATAGGTATTATATTTCTAGTAAACAAGTTAATATTAAAGAATTTAGTATTGCAACTAGGCAACATTGGGCTGTAGAAAACAAAATACACTGGCACCTAGATTTTACATTTCGTCAAGACAATAATACTACCACAAATAAAAAAGCTTTACTTAATCTAGAAATAATGGTTCTTCGAATTTGAGGGGACCTAACTTTAAAGTAGTTATTACAAAATTCTAAAATATTAATTTTAAGTTTTTATGATAACTTCAATTTTACTACTTTGAGACAATTATAAAATATGAAAATAACATCTAAAAATTTAGATGTTATTTTCAGGTCCACTCAAATTCGAAGAACCGAAATAATACATAAATTTGTATTAGCAATATTAAGCAAAGCAAAACCAACATATAAAAAGAGTTTAAAATTAATTAGAAAGCACCCATCCAATAATTTTGAAGAATTTTTACCTGAATTATTTTGTTATCTTATGCTAAACTAATAAACGGTTTTTAAGATTTAAAAAGCTTATAATTGCTTTATAATAAAGGAACTACAAGTTTTCTAAAATAAATTTATATTTTTATCATGAAACAAATTAATTAATTATTTTCATCCATCATTTTATATATTAAATTAGCATCTTTAATAATCTCAGTCATTTCGAGATAAAATTTTTTAACTTCAATCTTTATTTTATCACAAAAAACATTCTCATTACCTGTTATATCAAAATGATATGTATAAGAATTCTCACAAACTAAAGATCCGGAATCTGGCTCATAACTTCCCTCAAAAATAACATTACTATTATCACCAACAACAACTCTATATGTATAAGTTAATTTCCTAGTTTTATAATCAAACTTTGGAGTAAAATTAGTCTGAATTTTATCAGAATATTCCATCTTAACCTTCATGAATTCGTATTGTTTAGTATCAAAATAATTTTCCTCATATAAAGAAGAAGTTCCTTCATTCGTTTGGACAGTATACTGATTATAATTTAAATTGCTAATTTGTTTTGAATATATAGCACTATTATTTTCATTAGTATAGCCATTTCTCACTAAAATTTTTATCACTTTTTGGGTAGGTGTACGATATATCACTATAAAAAAAAGAGAGAAAAATAATATACTACCAATAACAATTAAAATTATCTTTTTGCTTTTTTTCATCAAAAAATCCTCCTATTTATTTGAACCTTTTATTTTATTATATGATTCTTGAGTATACCCAAATGGATCACTATCGGAAGAAGGAAAAGTATAAAAGGTATAAGTTGATCCATATACATTCTTAATAACATTTTTATCTTGAACATAATTTGAACGATTAGTAATATAATCCTTGCTAGCATTATCATCTACAGTACAAATATCTCCCATATTTCCATTAGAACAATAATTTTTTGAATTACAATACCAACAATCATGTTCATCAACATATAAAGGTAACGTTCGTTGCCCACTAGTTAATACTTTTTTAACAGCATCTTTAGCCGTTTGATCAGCAACATTTCCATTCCAAGAAGCAAACCAACCACCATCTTTAAGATAATTTAACATTCCATCGGCTCCACTACCATAACTACTACCATACATTTCAAAACGATTAGCCAATAAAGTAATCTCAGCAGCTGAACCATCAGCAGATCCTTGTTCACCATAAGCATAATTAGCAAGTTCTGTTAATTGAGAATCAGTTAATTGATATGTTTGGCCTATATGAGTTTCTCCCGATGAACTACTCCCTGAAGTCCCTTGATCTTTTGACAACTTCCAGACTGACTTTTTATACGTAGCATCAGCATCTAATGATGCATACCACTTTTGAGTTTTTTCTTCCTCTATTTTTTTCTTTTGTGCATCTAAGGTTTCATAATATGAAATATTCTCCGTATTAGTTAAACAAAGTGTATAATCAGACCATGCAGTATCAGATGCCAAATTTACAGCAACTTCACTAATAGTAGGAACCAAAAACAAAACAATAACAGATACCATTCTTTTAATAACAATTTTTAAACTTTTCTGCATAGCACTTTCATCAGATGAAAGAACAGCTTTCGATAAATCAATCGTCACCATTAAAACCAAAAGAATTGGTACCATATAAAAAACAATTTTTAAAAGATTTTCTACAAATAAAATTGTTTTTAACACACCCGAATTAGTACAAGCGTCAAGAAAAAAATAATAATTCATCATATCAGCAACAACTATAATAAAATTATAGATTACTCCTTCCTACACCATAAAATTACAACAATATTATATCATAACACCTAAAAAAATACCAGTAACATAAACCAAATATCAAAAATAGCAATAAATCAAAAATGCAATTTATTGCTATAAAGTAATTATCCTTTTTTTTCAATCGTATTTAATTCCTTCAAATCAGAAGTTAAAATAACATTAGTCCCTTGATAATCAATAATATCTCTTAAAATATAAACTTTATAATAATCATTCTTAATATAAATATCCTCATCATCTACATTAATAGTTTTATAACTATCATTTTCCTTATCATAATAAGAAATAGATCCCTGATGTTCTGTAGTAATATAAGAATAAGAAGATAATTGATACTGATCACTACCAATCACTAAAGTAACTGGTTCAATAAAGAAATATAAATCCTTACCATCAAACAAAAAATAATGATTTAACTTACCATGATATTTATTAGTAGTCAAATTATATATTCCCTTTTGATAAGTAATATAAGAATAACCATGACTTAAATATTCAGCACAACTAAGAGTAGGCATAACAACGCTCATATCACTAGGAAATAACACAATATCCCCTTTTTGATAATAAATAGGTGTAGAATCAATATTAACATTAATATTCTTAGGTTTATAATCAACCACTACATCTTTCCTATTCTTACTCACAACAGCAGTATACTCATACTTTTTATCATAAAAATACTGATAAACTCTTTCTTCTGTATCAACATGATAATTACTACTAATCATTAATTTATAATAAACAAGAAAAGAAATAAACACTACCACAATCAAACTAATAGGAATAATTAATTTATAATTCTCTTGAACCCATTTTTCAAACTTTTTCATTATTCTTTCCTCCTAATATCTAAATTTATAATCAATTCCAGGATTTATTGTATAAGTATTAAAATTCAAAGACATTAAACGAACAGTTAAAACATTTCCACTACCTTGATTAACCCCTAAATTAGATAAATCCAAATAGCAATTCTTACCACTAATAGAAGAAACACTACCACTAACAGGTACACTACTACTAATACCAGTAAATTGATCATTTAAATAAAGATTAACACTACCACCAGTAACTGTATAATTCTTATCAAAAGAAATTTTATAATACAACTTATTTCCAGAAATTTTAGTAACATTCAAATAAATTTGGGGAAGACTAGTATGTAAACCAACTTCATCAAATTTATACTCTTTTAAATTCTTTTTACTATCATAATAAGTATATTTAAATTTTAAATTATAATAGACATTAGGAAGTAAATCACGAATAACCAAGTTAGTATCAGTCTTTGACATATAAACAACATTAGTAGTTGAATTTACTGTATTTTCTACTTCAACATAAACGCTCTTATACTCATTATCTGGATCATATACCACATAATCAACAGAAATACTATCAATCTCTGGAGAAACTCTTATTACAGAAGTATTTTTAGTAGCATTAATAATTTGTTGAACTGTGTCATTAGATACTCCATTATTTTGATTAGAATTTCCATTAAAGGTAGAATTACTTCCACTAGTAGTACCATTGTTATTGACTCCGTTACTAATACCAGTATTATTGGTAATACCAGTACCACCTATTGCACTAGAATCACCATTTCCACCAGTACCTGTACCACCAATACCAGTACCACTTGTACCTGTACCATCTCCACCAGAGCCAGATCCACCAGTTCCTGAACTACCAGTACCTGTGCCACCAATACCAGTACCACTTGTACCTGTACCATCTCCACCAGAGCCAGATCCACCAGTTCCTGAACCACTACCTCCTGTACTTGTACCAGATCCACCATTTTTGTCATCATTATTTTTAGTAGAATTTAAGTTATATGTATCCTTATCATATTTATTAGTACTACCAATAATTTTCTTTAAATCAATATCTTCTCCTCCAAAATTAATCTTCTCATTAGCAATATCAAAAGAATAAGAAGAAGTCCGAAGAATAGTAGGAGTAATAGTTTTAAAACTTGTTTTATCATTTAACAAAGTAGCATTCCCCAATTTATCCAAATGAACTAATAAATAATTACTTGTAACAAAAGAAGAATCTTTAGACTCAATCGTTCGATCAATAATCAAATAAACTCTATCTGCCAACTTATAAAACCTAGAATTAACCGAACTTTTAATTTTATTTTCTCCTTTAATCGTATCAACTTTACCAGTTTTATTAACTTGATAAAATTTACCATAAAGAGAAATATCTCCCGAATTAGAATCATATATCACAGAATGACTACCTAAATCATAATTTTTATCATCATAAATTAAATAATAATCTCCACCCCATTTAATTCTAAGAGTCCCACTACTACTAGTAGTAATCATATTTTCATCTTTATCAAATAATATAGAACCACTAGAAACAGAATAAACAGTCTTACCAATATCAATAGATTTTTTTAGGAATAGAGAAAATATAACAACTATTCCCACACACAATATCATAACAATTATTATTGTCTTTTTTGTTTTACTATTATATTTTCTCATAAAATCCTCCTCAAATTAAAATACTTCTTTTTAACTATCCTATAAATTCAAGATTGTTGTAAATGTATCATTACCAGTCTCTTGATCCTTTAACAATGTTTTCTTTCCATTTACCATGTAATAATACTTTGTAGAAATAATATATGTATTTCCATATTTAAACGTAAAACTAGTATTTTCTGAATGACTAGAATCAGAAACATCAATTAATAACTTAGGTGTCTTATCACTGTTAATAGTAAAAATATTATCCTTATATGAACCAGTAGTTTTACTAGAACCACCCTTTAGTGAAATAGTATAAACAACCTCAACAATATTATCACTCAAATTAGCAGAACCATTATAAGTCAACATAATATTCTTACCATTCGTCTGAGTAGCAGTAATTGTACCCAAAGTAATTCCAGCATCAATTGGTGTATAAATAAAGTCAGTAAATGGTGTAACACTTGTTTTTTCCTCTTCAGTAAAACCAACATTATTTCGATATACTTCATAAGATAATTCCACATAATATAACGTATTAGATTTTAATCCCGTAAATTCAATTTTTTGATTAACACTATCTGCATCTAATGTAATCGAACAACTATCAGCTTCTTTAATCGTAGGACTACTATTCTTATTCAAATAATATAAACACTTATTACTACCACTAGATGAAGTAACAACATTCCCTTTTTCATCCTTCAAATTAACACGATATTTTCCATATTTAATTACTTTATGAATATCTGTAATAGTAGGAGTAAACGATACATAGTATCCATTTGAATCTGTATGCCCTGCTGACAAACTATTATTCAAAGAAGCATTAGCTTCTGATAAAGCAGGAATATTAATCATTTGACGAAGTCCATTACTTGTAACATCACCATTTTCCATACTATCATTTTCATATAAGATTAATTTTTGATCTTCTTGATAAGTATTATTTGTATAAGGAACAGCATAAACAATCAACTTGTAATAGCCATCTCCAAATAAGAAATTATTGCCAGAAAAACTATACTTAATATTTTTATTATTAATATCAGAAACTTCTTCTTTATCAACAGAGATATAACAACCTTTTACATATCCAGAAGAAGAATCTCCATATTGATTAGCATCACAGAAAGTAGCTTCACTACCATCAAAATTAACAGCTTTAAAGTTATTTTCATCTACTGGAGCATATAACTCAAAACGAATTCGATAATTAGAAGTACTCTTTAATCCAAGACGCCAAGTCAACTCCTTAAGAGAAGTTTCCCCTTGATATTTTGTAGGTAAAACAGAAAATTGAATACCACTCAAAATGGCCTTAGCATCTAAAGTTGATGAAGAATAATCCTTTACTACATAAGAAGTAGTACTAGAACTATCATAAAGCTGAGTATATTTATTATCAATATAAGCATATATTCTATAATAATATGTAGTAGCAGGTAATAAATTATTAACAGTAACATCATTAATTACAGCATTATATCCAGATAAATCATCACCAGAAACTATAACATCTGAAGTAACCGTTGAAAATTTATCTAAAAATTCAGCATCTCTATATAACTCTACATATACTTTTTTATGTTCCTTACCATCTTTAATAAATTGTTTATTTCCATAAATACCACTAGGTTTCATCTTAATGGTAATACTATTAATGGTATTCCCACCAGAAGTTACTTTTATTGTAGGAGTAATCGTATTAAATTGATAAGAATTATCATCCGTCTTTAAATTAGCTTCTTTTAAAACCCTAGTCTGAATATTTTGATATTCCTTCTTACCATCAATAAAACTCATACCAGAATTTGTAAAATCAATTCCAAATTGAACACCAACATTACTAGATAAATCACTAGTATTATAATAGCTAGCTCCAATAAGAACATCATAACGATCAGTATCAATCATTTTATTGTATACATAAAGTGAATGATTATCTTTATCATAATTTTCCTTCAATAAATATAATCCCATATTACTAGTATCCAAACTAGAATAAGAATCCTTACTAGAAGAACCATTATAAATATTCAAATATTTTTTTGAAACAACATCTTCTAAAATTAAACCATTTCTAAACATTTGTTCAATACCAACAAAACCACTATCATAGTAAGCATAAACATAAATTAACATCTCATGACCAATAAACTTGCTAATATTGGCATAATCAATAGCAATATATTTATAACTATCAGTGGTTTCTTTACCATCCTTATCCACACCACCATTAGGAATGGAAACAGTACTTAGCTTAGAAGCCAAAAAGTAACGAACATAATCACTAACACTACCCTTTTCCGCTTGCTTAATCACAACTTTATAAGCATAAGCCCTAGCAGTAGCATCATTATCATTAAAACGCAACTTAAGAACATTATCATTATCATCAACAATGGTATAAGCAACTTGATTATCATAAGTATATTCTCCATCAAAATGATAACTAGAAATAGAAACATACTCTAATTTATCAGAAGTATCCCTCTTACCATAATAAATACTATAGTCCCCATTCTCAGAAAATGGTACAACAATATCATGAAATTCATTATCAGCAACTAAAGCATTATCTACACTAATATAATCTTTAGAATCCTTCATTTTATAATATAAATTTTTATCATACAAAATATGATCAATATCATTAATAGCAATAGAATAAGTAATATTACTCTTACTACTAGTTTTAATATATTGCTTATAAACAGGTGCTTGCTTTTCAATTGAAATAGTCTTATATAAAGCATCATTAGTATAAGTAGGATTTTTACCATCCTCTGTAATAAAATCTATATCAAATCCAATTTTATAATTATATCCTCTAGTAAAATTCTTTTCATCATCTAATTCACTTGGATCTAAATATACCGTTAACTGTTTAGGCTGATACTTATTTCCCATTTCAACAGGAATTTCCTTTACCAATTTTTTAGTTACACCATTATAAATTTTAAAGTTTACCGTTGCTTTTTCATAAGTAAATGCAGAATCAACAAAAGTATCACTCAAACTATTTTCTAAAATCACCCCTACAACAGTATCATCATTCAAATCATCTAAATTTTTAACTGTCTTTTTTAAGGTTTGATATTCATCATCCGTCAAATTTTCCTTCTTAATTGGAGTAACAGTCATATAGGTCTCTTTAGGATTAGATTCAATCCTAGCATCTAAGTAATAAGAAGGGGTCAAGTTAAAAGTATACACATTATCCTCAACAGAAATTTTATTTTTTCCACTAGAATCATATACATCTTCAACTTCAACTGTATAAGAACTATTTAAAGTACCAGTAGAATTATTAGTAACAGCAATCATTTTTTGTAAACTATCAATTTTTCCTAATCCTCTACTAGAAGTATCCGTAAACATAGCATTACGAATAGTAATATTACTAAAAAAGTCTCCAATCTCTGATTTATCTGTCATCTTATATGTACCAATTAATTTTTCTTTAACATTGTATCTTCCACTATATAAATTAAGAGTAATAGTAGAAATTTCGTCCATAATAGCAGAATTCTGAGGAGCTACTAATTTAGCATCAAAAGTAACAACATTAGCAGAATTCGCTGAACCATCTTTATTTTTACCACTAGTATTATCTCCAACTACTTCTAATTGCAACTTATCACTCTTATCTGTTTTTACATAAAATGTATCACCAATTTGGACATTAGTATGTAAAACATTATCATCATCATAATAATTTCCAAATACCTTAACCGCATAAGAGGTATTAGAGGATAAATCGGATAAAGTAATTTCAGAAGTCAACTTAGAAGAATCAAATTGTATTGTTGTATCATTATCAGTCGTTTCAGTTTCTTTTACTTTATAATATCGCAAAGTAAAATTATTTTTTAAATTAGAACAACTTCTTCCAGACATAGGAACAGTACAATTTGCATCAATCAATGTAATAGTACCAACTACCTTGTTCATCGTAGCACTCTTTAATTCAAAGCTAATATTTGGCTTACTCTTAATCAAGAAATTACCACTATAATCAGTCGAAACTTCCCTAATCATCTCATTATCATTGTACTCTGCAATAATCTTAGCCCGATAATTAACCCCCGTCTTTAACTCTTCGATTTCATTCAAATTCAAAACCAATTCATCATGATCATTTTTAGTAACGGAATAAACTACTTCTGAATCTGGATTATCAGCAGTAATATCATCAGCCAAATAAACATTATAAGTATAAGAAACAATGCTCTTATCTGGATCGGAAATATGATCAAGAGATACAGTAAATTTAATCTCTTCAGCATTAGGAACAACTTTTACAGAAGATATAACAGGTTTTTTCTTTAAAGTACTATCAATACGATTAATTGAATAAAGATTATTATATGCCGTATTATTAATCCAAACAGTCTCAACACTTACAGAATAAATAGTATTAGACTTAAGTCCTGCAAAGGTAAAAGTATTATCAATATCATCTTTAGAAACTGTATAATCACTAGTATCAATACTAGAAGTATTTCCATCACTATCATAAATAGTAACCTTTACTTTAGAAACATCAGTATTATCATCAAAAGCCACTTTATAAGATAAACTATCTTCAGCAGAATAAACTTTTTCTAATGTAATTCCTAAATCCTTTGTTCTAAAAGTTTTTTGAAAATATTGTTTTTCATTAGCAACCCCAACTTCTACGATAGATAGAGCATACTCCGTATCTGGGGTTAAAGAATCATAAGACAATTTAAAAGTTCCATTAGTAAGAGCAATCGATTTTGGCTCTGCTTTCTGTCCAGTAGAAACATCAGTAAAATAAGCAACAACACTCCCCTTTGCTAAAGAAGCATTATTCAATTGCATAGACAAAGAAACAGTCGTAGAAGTAACATTTGCTTCAATAAGTTCAATTTGTGGACTAGCCGTAACATTATTCGTACCAGAACCAGAACCATCTCCATTTCCTAAACCATTTCCGTTAGCAGCACCATTTCCATCAGTACCAGTACCATCTCCGCTTCCTGTACCATCACCATCTTCTCCAGAACCATTCTCTCCATCAACAGAGCCGCCACTTCCAGTGCCATCTGAACCATTTCCATTTTTATTAGAAACATCTAAATCAATATTCTCATCTCCATGAATAGTAATCTGTGAAAGCAACATCTTTGCTTCATTATCTAACATCACTTTTCCACTACCCAAATCAATAACAATATTATCTCCAACATAAAGATAAGAATCTTGCGCAGTAACTTGATAACTAACATCTTTATTATCAATTTTTACAATTCCTTTATCAATAAAATAAAGTTCAAAATAATCCCCACTTACTCTATCTGCAGAACTAGGAACTTTAAGTTGCAAATCCTTACCTGCAATAATATATTTATTATCACTAATTCTACCAATAAAATAGCTAATAGAAATATCTTTACCATAACTAGTAACAACATATTTCCCGTTATCATAAGTAATTTTATTTTCAGGATTAATATTATAATAAGACACCATAGGATTACTTAAGTCACTCAAATTAACAAGAGCACCCTTTTGTAAAAAAGAAATATCTCCATTATTAAAATGAACAAAACTAGCAGGATCTACACTTACTTTTTTAGATTTAGTATCATTAAAACTAATCTTATCATCTACATTTTCTTTATATTTTGTATTGGCAGAAAAATAATACTTTTGTTTTGTTTTGGTACTTGTCTCCAATATATAACCATTAGAAGAAAAAACAGAAGAATTATCTTGATAAAGAGAAAACGCTCCCACAACTAAAACAACTAATGTAACTAAACTAATAAAAATAATAAAACCAAACTTATTCTTTAGAAATCCCATACGTTCACCCATCCTATTTTACTAGGATAATTATAACATTCTACAAATATAATGTCAATTTATGAAAATAGATTATCAAAAATTTTATCACAAAAAAGCACTCTAATGAAAGAATGCTAAATAAATCAAAAATACTAAATAAATTAACATTAAAATACATCCATTTGCCCTATCTGATTTTTTACTCTTATCAGGAACTCCCATTGCCATAGAAGCAAAAACACCACCAACAAGTCCCCCAATATGAGCAAAATTATCAATACCAGAAAAAGTAAATCCAATAAATAAATTAAGCAAAATAATAGGAATAATCTGACTCTTAAGAGCATTTCCTAAATATACCCGATAATGATAACCAAAATAACAAATAGAACCCAAAAGTCCAAAAATAGCCCCACTAGCCCCAACACTAACAGCATATTTAGAAGCAAAAGCAACACTTAATAAACTACCACTAATACCACTAAATAAAAAGATAAATAAGTATTTTAACTTTCCATAAAAACTCTCCACCTGAGGACCAATCACATACAAAGAATACATATTACATACCAAATGAACAATACCAGCATGTAAAAAAATCGAAGTAAATAAACGATAATATTCCCCATGTTTAGTATAATAAGCAACATTACCTCCAAAATCAATCAAAGTCTTAACATAAGTAGAACCTTTACCAAAAATATACATAGAAATAAATAAAATTACACAAATAGCAATAATCAAGTAAGTAATCAAAGGAGACTTTTGAGAAAAAATTTTCTCTACCCTTTTTGATTTTTCATAGCTCTCCTTATTAATATCATCACTAATCTTAACAAATAAATCAATCCCTTTCTCCTCATGTTTCGTTTTCTCAACAATATCAGGAAAAACTTCTAATAACTTACCATTCTGAATTTCACTAACATTTCTAATCAAAACACTAATAACTCCATCTTCTTCCGGAAGCACAACATCTTCTCCCAAACTCGTATAAATACTAACAACATTCATACTAAGAGATAAAGTTTTTTTCTTCAAATTACTTAAAATTCTCTGCAACTTAAAACGATCAAAACTAAGTTGCTCTTCATTATGAATATAATGACTAACAATACGAACAAGCTTATAATCACTATCCATATTCTCAAGCCAAATTTCATCATTTACCCCATGTAATATCACAGGATTATAATCTTTCTCTGTAATAAAATAATGAACCAAATTCATTACTAATAAATCATTACTATTTAATTGAATCTCTTTCTGCACATTATCCCTTCTTTCTGACTAATAATATTATACTAAAAAACATATAATAAATAAAGAGGTGTAATCATGAAAAAAATAAATAAAAAAAATAGATTAGCCTACCTTATATGCTTACTTCCATGGTTCATAGGAAGTATCCTTTTTAAAGTAGATACCACTTATTATAAAAATTTAAACCTACCATTCTTTGCGCCAAGTCCAATAATCTTCCCAATCATTTGGACTCTACTATATCTTCTAATCTCTTTCTCCATTTATAAAACAAAAGAAGAAAAAACAACAAACTATTCTATTTATTTAACAATCAATTATTTATCCAATCAATTATTTACATTTTTCTTCTTTATCATTAAAAATAATTTTTTAGCCATAATTGATACATTAATAGTATTTCTCTCATCAATCTATCTCTACCAAGAAACCAAAAAAATAAACAAAAATAATACAAAATACTTAATTCCCTATCTTATCTGGAACTTATTTGCATTAATTTTAATCACAACCATCTATATTATCAACTAAAAATACTAAAATCTTACATTTCCTTATACTTGGCTAAAATTTCATAAAATTCAGTTGGTGCATCTACTTCAAATTCTAAATATTTTCCTGTAACTGGGTGGACAAAACCTAGTTTTTTTGCATGGAGCATTTGTCCAAAAGAAGGATTATCCAATTTTTTTCTTCCATAAACAGGATCATTAACAACAGGATGATTAATATAACTCATATGAACACGAATTTGATGAGTACGCCCAGTCTCTAACTTACAAGTAATCAAAGTTGCTTTCTCATACCTTTCCATTACTCGAATATGAGTAACTGCATCTTTAGAACAAACATCAGTAACACACATCTTTTTTCGGTTATGAGGATCCCTTCCTATCGGCGCATCAATCGTAGCCGTATCCTCCATAATTACCCCATCTACTAATGCTAAATATTCCCTAGTAACACTCTTCTCACTAATTTGTTTTGCCAAATTATCATGAACAGCATCATTTTTAGCAACTACTAATAACCCAGAAGTATCCTTATCAATTCGGTGAACAATACCAGGACGAACCTCCCCATTAACATGACTTAAATGATTACAATGATACATTAATGCATTCACTAAAGTCCCATGATAATTACCAGGAGCAGGATGAACAACCATACCACTAGGCTTATTCACAACAAGCAAATCATCATCTTCATAAACAATATCTAAAGGAATATTTTCTTTTTCTATTGACACATCTTCTGAATAACCATCCTCTACTTCAATAACATCCTCTATCTTCAATTTATAACTATTCTTAACAGAATTCCCATTAACTAACACATATCCAGAATCCATCATCTTTTGAACATAACTACGACTTACTCCCATTTCTTCCATTAAATATTTATCAACCCTAGAAACTCTATCTACAACATACTTCATAACATCTTCCTCTCCTTCAACAATTCTAATACAATTAATAAAAATACACCACAAACAATTAAAATATCAGCAACATTAAAAATAGCCATCTTAAAACCAAATAAACTAAAATCAAAAAAATCAATAACATAACCATAAAAAATTCTATCTAAAAAATTTCCTAAAGCCCCACCTAAAATCATACTATAACAAAGATTTTCTAATTGACCACTTTCTCTATTTTTCGCAAAATAAATTAAAACACCAACAACTAACACACTCATCATTAAAATAAAAGTCAAATTCCCACTTAACATACTAAAAGCAACCCCCGTATTCTTTACATAAGTAAGAGAAAAAAAATGAGGAATAATTTGAATTGTTTGATTTTCTACCATAAAATAAAGAACTAACTGCTTAGAAATAATATCAATAAGTAAAAACAAAATCCCAATAAGAAATATACTAATCATTCTCATTCCTCACATTTCTTATCCAATTTATTTGCCAAACCACTAGGAAGCGTACTAATACAAGTATTTAATTCACAACGATTATTCCCCAAATTAAATTGAACATAATAATAATAAACATAATCACTATCTCGATATACTTCTATTACTGGATTATGACTATTATCAAAACATTGCTTCTTATTCTTAGGATTAACTAATTTAGCTTCATCAACTATACCATCATTAACCAAATCCATAATTTTAAGATTATCATTACCTTTCTTTAACTGATATAAAGAAACTTCATAAGTACTATCTCCAATATTATTCTTTTTAGAAAATGTAGTAACTTCATCACCAGTTTGCTTTAAACCAGAACCATGTAACTCAATATAACTACTAATAGATTTTCCTAAATTTTCTACAAATAATTTCTCTCCTCTAGCCTTAGAATTATTAATCGCTCCCGTAACTCCATAAGCAGAAATTCCCATTACTAAAGACAAAATTACAATTGTTGCTAATAATTCAATTAAAGTAAATCCTTTATTATTCATTTTTTCAATCACCACCAATAGTGTAACATAATTTAATTTAATTTAAAAGAGTTGACACCAAAGAATAAATTCATATATACTAAATTTAAGGTGAAAAAAAATGAAAATAAGATATCAAGAAAAAGAAATAGAACTAATCGAATGTAAAACTTTCTACACTAGATTTAAAGGATTTATGGGAAAGAAAAATATTCACAATGCCCTTCTTTTTAATCATTGCAATAGTGTACATACTTTTTTCATGAAAGAAAATATTGATATTATATTTTGTAATAAAGAAAATAAAATCATATCTTATTATCAAAACATATCACCTAGAAAAGTAATTCTTCCCCAAAGAAAAGCAACAAAAACAATAGAATTACCAACAAATTACTTCCAAATAAAAATTGGAGAAAGATTGGAGATAATAAAATGAAAATAACAATATTAGGTTGTGGTGCTTTTGGAACAGCAATAGCATCACTATTTGAAAAAAAAGACGTCCAAACAGTAGTATGGTCTAAATTTGAAAAAGAAATTGAAAAAGAACAAAAAAATTACCCAACCATAAAGTTTACAACTTCCCTACAAGAAGCATGCCATTCATCAGACTTAATTATTATTGCTATTCCCATCAATTTCATCAAAGATACTATTTTAGAATTAAAGCCCTATTACCAAAAACAAGACATTCTAATTGCTAGCAAAGGAATCGATATCAAAACCCATCAATTTGCAGCAGAAATTATTACATCTGTACTAGAAACTGCCCCAATCGGCATCATTTCTGGAGGAAGTTTTGCTATTGACATGAAAAATAAAAATGTTTTAGGACTTACCCTAGCAACAAAACAAAATTCCATCAAAGAAAAAGTAAAAAAATATATGGAAAGCGATATCGTTAAAATCCAATACATCAAAGATACCATTGGATTACCAATCTGTGGAGCAATCAAAAACGTCATGGCAATTGGTTTTGGCATGCTAGACGGCGCAAAATTACCAGACTCAAGTAAATTCTTATTCCTAACAAACGCTATTTACGAAATAAAATACTTAATCAGTACTTTACAAGGAGAAGAAAACACCATTATGACATATGCTGGAATTGATGATATCATGATGACCTGTACCTCTTCCACCTCAAGAAATTACACTCTAGGAAATTTAATTGGCAGCAACAAATCAGAAGAAGAAATAGAAAAATATAAACAAAAAACAACCATCGAAGGATTAGGAACAGCCAAAGCAATGTATGAACTAGCAAAAAATAAACATATCAATCTACCACTTACCAATACAATATATCAAATATTGTATGAAGGAAAAAATTATCTAGAATTAATCAACACCCTAAAGAATTCTACAAATAATAATCTGTAGAATTCTCTTTTTATTTTATAAATTAAAAATAATAACAATCTCTCTTAACAAAAAAATTAAATTACAAATAAAAGACACTTTCGAAAAAAATAATATATTATCTAAAACAACCCTTACATCAGAAAAATACTTATCAACCCAACTATTATCTTTAGAAGTATTTTCCCAACTATTCAAAATAAAATAAAAATAATCTATTAAAAGCAAAATAACAAACAAAAACACCCCTATCTTAGCATCCCCAATTGTATGTGTAAATAAAGAAATAATACTCCCAATAAAAGCAGAAAAGAATAACACATAAACTCTTAAAAAAATTTTACAAAACAAATTAGATAATTTTTCTTCTTGATAATAACAAGCATATTTTGCTAATAAAAAAACAATTCCAAAATGAAATAAATCAGAAGAATAATAGTCAACTGAAGTAAGACGAATAACATTCCTTTTTGCTTCATAATAACTAAATATCTGTCCCTTAGCTTCAACAATATGAATAAAATCATAATCAGAAGTAATCTCCTTAGCAACAGAAAATCCATCAATATCTTGAACGCTTATTTTTTTATATTTTAAATAACAAATTAATATTCTTAAATACAAAAAAACAAGAAGAACAAATCCTACGATTAATAAAATATTCCTAATCATTAATCTCCTCTCTTAGCAACACTATCAACTTCTTGTAACTCAAAACGATACTTTTGAGTTGCCTCAGGATATTTATCATGATCAACCTCACTCATAAACATCGAATACGGTCTAACCCATAAACTACCATCTTCATAAAGTTTTCGATAAACAACACAAGACTCCCCAGTTTCTGAATAAGTAGCAATATCTACAACCAAATAATAATCCCCTTTAAAATGTCTATAAATTCGATTTATCTTTAACTCTCTCATTTTACCACCATAAACCTTTCAATAATATTAAATCAAACTTTTAATTCAACTATAAACTAATTAACACAAAATTCTCTCCCCTAAATCCAACCTCTATTTTGTACTATCTTTTTGATGAAAAAACTCGTTCTTATCTTTATCTATAACAATTTATAAGTTATCTATATTTTTTTCTAGCCACATAAACATATAAATTTAGTATTTTGCAATACCATAACTAATATTTTTGACTTAAAACTATACACTTAACAGTATTTAGTTAACCAAAAAGCCAATAGAAATAATCATATCAAGATTATAATATTTTTTATTATAATCTTGTTTGCCGTCATTACCCATATGTGCAATTTTTGCACACGTGCTATTTTCATCTAACTCCTCATCTTTATAAATATTGTTAATATGTCTTACAATCCCACTTCTTTCAATATTAAACAGTGCTGCTAATGCTTCTGTATTTAACCAAACATCTTCATTTTCTAATAATACTTCTACTTTTGTATTGCCTTATTCATCATTATAAAACAAAATATTTTTCTCATTTTCAATGAATTTATTATCCATGTTTTATCCTCCTTTTCAAAATATTTTTAGTTAATTTATAATAGACATTATACTATTTTTTATATTATATAACAATCAATTTGCTCGAATTCGACCAAATTAAATCTTATTAAAAAGAACACAATATTAATTGCCTCCTCTTACTATTTTAATATATTTATTATATTATCTATGTTAACAATTTCTTTTTTATTTGTTTTTGTATCTTCTACTTCATAATTAGTTCCATCAAATTTTGTACCTAATATAATCATTTTTGGTGTTCCTAAAACATAAACATCATTTATTCTATTTCCAATATTTAAATTTTCTCTATCATCAATTATTGCATTAATATTATTTTGAAGTAAGTAATTATATAGTTTTTCTCCTTCTTCTTTATTATTTTCATTATATATTATTTGTACTTTATAAGATGCTATATCATATGGTAAAGCAAAACCTTTAATTTTATCATTTTCTTTAATAATATTATTTTCTATTAAACAAGCAATTATTCTTCCTAAACCAATTCCATAACATCCCATATAATATGGTTTCTTCTCATTATTTTCATCCATATAGAAAAGTCCCATACTATCAGAATATTTTGTTCCAAGTTGGAAATTATTTCCTAATTCAACAGTACTATATTCTTTTAAACCAGCAATATCACTTACTCCTAATTGTTTAAGATATTCATCCTTATTTTCAAATTCTAAAACTTCTTTGTTAATACCAATATTATTTTTTTCATCATAAAGAGTTTTATCTTCTCCTAAATTAGTAATTGCTTGAAATTCTTCTGCAACTTTTCCACCTATAACACCATTATCACTAACGGTTGGTATAATTTTGATGCCTAATCTTTTAAATATATTTAAATATACCTGATGCATTAGTTCATATGTCTTTTGCATATCTTCTTCAGTTTTATCAAATGAATAAGCATCCATCATAACAAAAGTTCTTGGTCTAAATAAATAACCTCTAGTTCTGATTTCTTTTCTAAATTTTTCACCTATTTGATAATAAATGGCTGGTAAATTTTTATATGAAGATAATCTATTGGCACCAAATAAAGTAGCACATTCTTCTGCAGTTGGAGCGAGTCCATATTCACCTAAATTATTTTTTATTGTAAACATTATATCTCCATCTTTTGTATAGGTATTCCATCTGCCTGATTGATCCCATATTTTTCTTGGTTGAAGTTTTGGAAATTCTACTTGAATACATCCTGCCTTATCTAATTCCTCAATGATGACATTTTCAACTGTTCTTTCTAATTTTGTCCATAAATTACCATAACCATAAATACCACTTTCAAATTGATATAATTCTCCTAATTTCATCAAAATATCTTGGCCAGAGTAATCACTATCAATATCATTTAGATTAATCTTTTTAATATTTAATCTACTTAATCTCATTTTATTCACCCTTTCTTTAAAACAAAAAAGAATAGCACATAAGGAGTCATTAAGACGGTGCCATCCTTTTATTTTACTTAATTTTGATAACGGCTATTTGCCGGAAATGTTTTCATTTCACTCTGAAGATAGGAATTAAATAGTATCATAACTTGTTCACACTATACCAAGCTCACTTTTATGCTTAACTAATTAATATTTCTTCGTCACTGATTTGTAACATATTATATCATAAATTTTAATTGTCCACAAATTATTTTTGTTCACACCTTTATTTCATACATATTTTTAATATTTTGTGAACAAGTTCAAAAAATCGAACCAAATTAATATTTTTTAATTTTAAATATTTCCTTATTTTATGCTACTTTCCACAACAATTCTTGTATTTCTTTCCACTGCCACATGGTCTTTGGTATTGGGAATTTTGGCAGCTTTTCTGAGCACTTGGCTCGTTAATTCGGCACTTGGTTGCACCCCAGAGCACCTCCGTAGCACCCGACAAACCTAGCAGAACTTATCTAAAAACTTATCTAAATTTTAATTTAATTTTCCATAATACATATCGCTAAACATTCCA
>CAKPHZ010000008.1 GCA_934162265.1 uncultured Bacilli bacterium
GAGCTGAATTTCAGCTCTCTCAAAAAGTTCATTTATCATTAGTTTTTAGTTCCACCAACACTACTTGACAAAGAACCTTTTTAACTCTTATCCTTATTTATCTTTTCTTTTTGAAGTTTTAAATAAAGTTATTCCACCAGCTAAAATGATTAATGAACCAATAACTGTTGAAGTTAATGTTTTATAAGATCCTGTATTTTCTACGGGAACTTCATCTCCTCCGTTACCTGAAGGAACGTCTTTACTATTAGGTGAATTATACATTACTACTTTTGTAACACTACCATCATCCTTAACAGTAAAGGTTACAGTTTCAGTAGATAAAATATAACCATTAGGAGCAATTGTTTCAGTCAAAGTATAAATACCAGCTTTTAAGTTTTCGATTAAATGAGGAGTATCAGTAGATACCCAAGTATCAATTTGTTTACCATCATAATCTTTAACTACTAAAGTAGCACCAGGTAATTCCTTACCAGTAGTAGCATCTTGCTTGCTAATAGAAACACCACCAGGAGTAGAAGTTTTCTTATTATACATAATAACTTGATTAATTACTTTTCCATCAGCATTATATACTTTACCATCTTTACCAATTTTGAAAGTAATAGACTCTTCACTCTTTGTATATCCATCTGGAGCCATTGTTTCAGTTAAAGTATAAGTACCAGCAGCAAGTCCTCTAATAACATATGGTTTAGAAGAAGAAGTCCATTGAATAATCTCTTTTCCATCACTATTTTTAATAACTAATTTAGCACCAGGAACTTCACTACTATTAGCAATATCTTGTTTACTAACTTTTACAGACATTTTTTCATTCTTAAAAGTAATTAATGAAATTACATTACCAGAAGAATTTTTTACTTTTCCCGTAGCATCTACTGTGAATTTAACAACCTTTGTACTTAATTTGTATCCACTAGGAGCAGATTTTTCACTTAATGTATAAGTACCACTAGATAAATTAGAAACTTTATGTTTTTGACCATTAGTAGTCCAAGTATCAATAACTGTACCACTAGAATTTTTAACTTGTAATGTAGCACCACTCAAAGCTTTACCATCTGCATCAGTCTTAAGAACTTCAATAGAAGAATTACTATGAATAGATAAGTTAGCTGAAGCTTCGGTTGATACTGGTTTTTTGTAAGTAACTACCATTTTTTGATAGCTACTATCGCTAGGAGTATAATAGTAAGAACGATAAGTATTCTTAGAAGTACTAACTTTAAAATAAACTGGTGTATTCATAGAAGTTATAGAGTTTTTTGGAACCTTAATATAAAGTTTATTTCCATCTTTTGAATAAGTAGAACCATTTGGAGCAGAAGTTAAAGTAACTTTATAACTACCAGTTGAACTATTTACCGTAATTGGTGAAGAAACATATGTAGTACCATCACTGCTAAGAGTAAATTTAACACCAGAAGCATTCATTGAAATGGTAGGATTAGCTGTATCATTAGCTGAAGCTTTTTTAGCATTAGCAACTAAATTTTTAATTTTAGTAGCAGTAGCAGAACTACTATTGTTAACATTTGCTCTGAAAACAGTAATATCGTAATATGGACCTGGCATAATTCCCTTGTCAACCATATAAATCCATAGAGCAGTTTGATAGATAAAGAATGAATCATCACTACTAGCACCATATGATCTATTTAGAATGTAGTTAATTCCATTATCCGTAACCAAACTTCCTTTTGTATAAGCAATATCCTTTACTGGAGGATGTTTAGCGTAATGAGCACAATAAACATACTTTCCTCCAGTAGTTTTCTTTACATGAAATGATGCTGGATAAGACATTGGTGTATTAATGCCATAATATGTCATTCTAAGACTAGAAGCAACATTCTCTGCATAAACAGCACTTACAGAAAAGCAAGCAACAAATAGCAAGAAAATTTTTAGAAATTTATTTTTTAGAATATTTTTCATTTTCATATTCCCCCTTCTTTTGACTGTATATTCTAGCACTTTTATTACTGCTTGTCAATCATTTTTACCATTATTTCAAAAAAACTATTAACAATTGATTTACAAAATTAGAATACTAAATAAAAATATACAAAAAATTATTGTTTAAAATGACTTTTTACTTATTATCTTATAAAAAAATTACTCTATTGATATCAATTGCTTTCCTTTTAAACATACTATCAGTTTGAAACCAAGCTCGTTTATTTTTAGGATTATACTGAATAACTAACTTACTATCTTTTCTTTTTGTAATCTTATAAATAATCTCCCTATCTGTAATTACTTTTTCAACCATAAGTCTCCCTTCCTTATTGATGTTAATATACCACAAATCGACAAAAAAAGCAATAAAAGCAAATATTTTTAAGCAATCAAAAGACAAAAAAAGAAAAGTTTAATCAAATTACTTTTCTTCAAAATTAACATGAATATTTCCTATTCCCCCATTAAGCTTAATCAAGTTCTCTCCATTACCATAAGAATAGTCATCCTCCACATTTTTATCACCAATTTTAATTGTTCCTATCCCCTTTTCTGCTTGAATTTGATAAATTTCTCTACTCCCTCGAAGAGTTAATTTTAAATTACCAATACCAGCATTAATTTTACTATTTCCTGTAACTAAAGCTGTAGCCTCAAAATTGCCAATGCCAACTTCTAAATCAAATTGGTTAATATTACCAGATAAAATACTTACCTTTCCTGCTCCACTTTCTATTTTGCATTTATCTGTTACCATTAACTTATCAATTGTAGTTTCTCCAGCGCCTAACATTAAAGATAACTTTTTAGTATTTATATTTTCGATTTGTATTTTTCCAGCACCTGCATTAATCTTAATATTTTCAAATGATAAATCATCAGGAACATAAACCACCAGACTCCCTTTATTATATTCGGAAAACCACTGATGATTTTTTTCTTTGATTTGAAGTGTTTGATTATTTTGTTCAAAACAAATATTTTTATGATTTGTTTTCATTTGTAAAGACGTTCCTTTTTTTACAATTAAATTAGTAAAAGCAATATCAATATCTAAGGAATCTACCTTGGTATCTTTGAAATTTATCTCCTTCATTTTTTCCACTACCATATTATCTTTTTTTTGTAATCCCAACACACTAGAAAAAGAAAATAATATTCCAAATGTACCTGATACAATTAGAAAAATTAAAAAGGCAGCAAATCCAAGTGCTAAGTATTTAATGACTTTTTGAAAAGTCGTCATTTTATTTCAACTCCACCAAATACTACTGTAGCATTAATATAAATTGTATGACTATCTTCATCAACTTTAGTATATACCTTATTATCAACTCCACCAAAAATAGGAACGGATTTAATTTTCACCTTCACATGTGAAGGAACATAAATTTCAACTCCACCAAATACCACTGTAGTATTAATCACTACATCTGAATCAATAATTGCATTTCTTAAATCACATTTCAATCCACCAAATACTGTCGTTAAATCTGCCCCATCAAATTTTTCTCCATCAAAATTTACATTTTGCCCAGCAAAAGTTGCCCAATAAGAATGATCTTCTTTTCTTCTCCCATTTAATTTTTTGATTTCATCACTAATTTTACTATCAAAAACATTTTTAAAAATTATCGACAAACCTATAATAACCAAAATTGTTGGCAAAGCCAATTTCCATATTAAATCAAAATCCAAAATATCTTGACAACCTAATAATAAAGCTATTCCAATCAATAATCCAATCAAATTTCCTGTTTTATCATTTTCATGAAATAATCCAATAAAGCAGGGAATAATAATAAACAAAGTCCACCATCCGTCAAAAAATACATTAACATTCGTAACACCAAGAGCATTTCCACCAAATATTATCCCAATAATAACCAAAACAATTCCCCATAAAATATTTTCTACTTTTCTCATTTTTCCTCCTAAAAAATAGTGATGAAATATTTAAACAAACTCTACTTATCTATTTATATTCATCAACTTTTGAATTATCACAGCAATTTCACCACATTTGTTTTATACACTTATTATATCATAGCAAAAGAAAAAAAGAGATAAAATATAAAGTAATAACAAAATAAACACTACTTCATCTTCTTATCTCTTTTAAAAATAGAAATTCATACTAGTTACTATAGGATGAATTAAGCAAAATAAAACCCCTATAAAATAAGGGTTAAATTTCAAATGGTGTCCCCGAGGTGATTCGAACACCTGACCGATCGCTTAGAAGGCGATTGCTCTATCCAGCTGAGCTACGGAGACAGTAGCAACTCAACAAATGCAAATTAATTATACAACACTTTTTTTGAGTATTCAAGTATTTTTTTACAAAAAAACAAGAAAAATTACAAAAAAATCCTTTTTTGTTATCATTTTTCTATCTTTATTATATTTCAGCAAACAAAAAATAATACTTCAATTCAAATAATTAAACTGGAAAATAACACCAAAGAAAAAAATACATATTTATAAAATCAGCTACCATAATAATAATGGGTGATGAAAAATGGGAAAAAACAAAAATTCTAAAAACTCAAACAACAAGAATAATAACCAAAAGAATATGAGTGGTGCTAATTCTTGTAATGAGAATTCTTCCAATATGAATGAAAATAATTCATGTAAAAAAAGCCTAAACTAAGGCTTTTTTTATTTTTTACCCATTCCATTCTTTAAATAACAAGAAAAATAAAGATAAGTATTTTCTAATAAAAGAAATAAGAAACCACCAATATAGACAAAATAATAGCAAACAAATCAGCAAGAAGTCCAACAATTAAAGAATACTTAATCTTTTTAATTCCAATAGAAGAAAAATATAGACCAATAATATATATCGTTGTATCTGTACTTCCTTGAATTAAAGAAGCAACTCTCCCAATAAAAGAATCTGGTCCATAAGTCTTCAATAAATCACTCATTAAAACCAAAGAAGAGCTCCCAGAAATTGGTCTAATAAAAGCAAGAGGTAATATTTCCTTAGGAATAGATAGTCGAAAACAAATCGGTTCAATTAATGTGATTAAAGTATTTAAAGCATTACTCTTAATCAAAACATCAATAGAAACAACCATCGCAAACATAGTAGGAAAAATTTTTAAAGCCATCGATAGTCCTTCTTTTACTCCACTAATAAAAGCTTCATAAACATCAATCTTCTTATAAAAGCCATAAAACACAATCAAAAAAACTATTCCAGGAATAACAAAATACAAAAAATATCCCTCCTATCTCCAAAAATTAGCAAATATTCGATCAACAACCAATCCCAACAAACAAGATAAAATAGTTGCAATCATACAAGGAATTAATATCTCTGTCGGATTAATAGAATGATATAACCTTCTAAAACTAATAACAGTAGTAGGAATTAAAGTAACAGATGCTGTATTCATTACCAGTAAAGTAATCATACTCCTAGAAGCCTCCTCCTTCTTAGAATTTCTTTCCTGTAACAATTGAAAAGCTTTTAATCCAAATGGCGTAGCCGCATTTCCTAATCCAAAAATATTCATCACAATATTTGTCGCAATATAAGTTAAAACTTCATCCCCTTTTTCTAACTCAGGAAATAATGGACCAATAATTTTTGCAAAAAGCAAAGATAATTTAGAAAGCAAACCACTTAAAGAAGCAATCTTCATAACCCCTAGCCATAAACAAAGTAAAGGAATAATTTTTAATACCATAGAAATTGCTACCTCTCCAGATTGAATTAAACTTTCATTAACAGATAAAGCATTCCCTGTAAAAAAAGAATAAATAATTCCTCCTAAAAGAAAAAAAGTAAAAATAAAATTAATCATTAAAACATTCCTCTTTTTAAAATAGAAGATTTTTTTACTTTCTTCTTAAGATAAATATCTTCTTGATATAAAAGTTTTTGATCTAAATAAATTAAATATTTTCCTACTTTCTCATTATTTTTAACTTTACTTTTCTTCGTTAAAACAATTTTGGCCACTAAATTCTTTGCTTCTTTATCTAGAAAAGGAAGATAAACATCATTCTTAATATATAATTCTCCTAAATTACGGTAATATTTCTCTCCTACTACTTCGAACTTAGATTTCTTTAAAATCAAATAAGAAGTATAATTTTCAAAGGCATATTGATAAAGTTCTTTATGTGTATTCCAATCATCACTATCATTTAAAGTAACAACAATCATATCTTTTTTCTGATAAGATGCTGTACTTACTAAAGTTCTTTTGGCTTTTTTTGTATATCCAGTCTTTCCTCCAGTTACATATTTTTCATTTAAAAGTTTATTTTTATTATGCCACACATAAGTTTTTTTATTAGTTTTTACGACATGTTTTTTTGTACCAACAATTTTTCGGTAATCCCTATACCCCATAGCGTACCTAGTCAACAATGCCATATCATAAGCCGTCGAATAATTCCCAGAGTCAGTATTATCTAAACCACTAGGATTTACAAAAGTTGTATGAAGCATTCCAATTTCTTTCGCTTTTTTATTCATCATCGAAACAAAAGTATCTATATCTCCTCCTACATACTCAGCAACCATCAAAGCAGCATCATTCCCTGAGCGAAGCATAAGTCCATATAATAAATCTCTTAAAGTAATCTCTTCTCCTACCTCAATATAAATCCCTGAACCATAAGACTTCTTGATAATATCACTAACCACCACAACCTCATCTAACTTTTTAGACTCAACAGCAAGCAAGCAAGACATAATCTTTGTAATTGAAGCAATTAAAACAGGAGAATTATAATTTTTTCCCTTTAATACTCTTCCACTTTTCATATCCATTAAAACATATTCATGTGCACTTGTTGTAGAAGCAGAACAAAAATTAAAACAAGAAAAAAATAAAATAACAAAGAAAAGTATTTTTTTCAAAACTATCACCTAATAAAAATTATGAGCTATCCTTCTTCTTTAGTCCACGAAAATACTGATTTATCCTTTTCCAAAAGAAAAAAAGTTCAATAAAAATGAACTTTAAGTTAATATATGATAATTTATCTTTTAACAGACCAGTGACTAATTTTATCTTTATCTTCTGAAGGTAGATCACTTAAATTAATGTCATTATCTAAATTAGAAATATCATAAGGAACTAATTTCTCAATAATTTTATAATTACCATCGCTTTGTTCCGTTAAGATAATGTAGTAAGCCTTTCCATTTTCGTTTCTATTTTTAATTCCTATACCAGCGCCTCTTAAAGTTTGAATATTCTCTTTTTTATCTTTAAAATGTATATGTCCTTGAAAAACTGCATCATAATTCTTAGGTTCAACTATTAATCGATGATTATTCAAATCTTTAATAGAATGACATAATAAGATTTTTTTATTACCTAAAGCAATTTCTCTAGTTAAGGGATAAAGTTTTAAATTTTTTACTTGATTAGCAGTTAATTTTTCTTTTGTCCATGTACTATTTTTTAAAGTTTCATCATAAGAAAAAGTTTCTTCTAAATGTTGTTTTAAAAAATCAATTCCTTTAGTAATATACATTTCATGATTTCCCATCACAGACTTCACTTGATATTGATCTAACAACTCTAAAACCTCACGAGGATTTGGACCAGTTCCAATATTATCTCCCAAAGAATAAATTTCATCTACCCTATTTTTCTTAGCATCAGAAAGAATTGCTAAAGTAGGTTCAAACAATCCATGAGAATCCGAAAAAATAGCTATCTTTTTTAATTTTTTTCGTGATTGATACTGAAATAATTGTTTTTTCAATTCTTGCAAATCTTCGATTTGTTGTCTCTTATCCATTGAAGTATTTATTTCTGATGTTGGAATTTTAATAGGAGAAGAAATTCTAGTATTAGGTTTTTGTGTAATAGCAAACTTTAAATGGTATTGTTTAGCAATCCGAATTTCCTCATCTGAAGGTTCACGCCCTCCTGGTAAAATAATATAACTAGGATTTAATCCTTCTCTAAAACATAAAGCTTCAGCGTTGCTTCCTTCCCTTGCCTCACTAGTCTCAAGGATTCCTCTTTGCTTTCTTACAAAATCGTGAATTTCATTACTATTTTTTTGAATACTACCATTACGATTACTATTCATATTACTAGGAGAGCTCATAATAAAATGATTACTAGAAACATTATCATAGCCAAAAATAATTTGATCGGTTTTTTCAAAATAATAAACTTGATTACGATAACTAATTGGAGATAAACAAATAAAATTCTTTTCTCCAGAAGCTATTCCTCGAGCAACCTCATCAACTTCTTCACTATCTCCAAGAACATGTGCATACAAAAGATATTCTTTATCAGAAAAATCAAGTGTCTCTACTCCATATAACGAACTCTTTTCTTTATCTAAAAGTTTATCATAAGCAAAAGAATTTGGAAGTACTTTGCTTAACATCATCTCTGACTCCAAAGCATATAAATCTCGCATTTTCTGAGAAAAAGACTGAATTTGAAAGGAAGAATTAAAAATAATATCAATATTTTGAAAAATACGTGTAGCAAGCTGCTGCAAAGACTTTTTATCATTTAAATTGATTATTGTTTCAATCATAGAAGTATAAATCATCATAAATTCAATATTTTCATTCAATTCAGGATATTCTCGGTCATTAAACTGCAACTTTCTTAGTTCCTTGGTATCTCCATAAATAAATAATTGTTGCTTAAGGGAAAATAAATCCTCATTAAATAGCATTTGACAAATAATGTTTTTTAGTTCCTCTTTATCTAATTTTCTCTCTTCAAAAAGCTTAGTTTGAAATTCATTTTTTAGAAAAGAATAAACTTTATCACAGTCTTCTAAAGAAGAAATTTTACCTCTCAAAATCTCTTTTTCCTTTCGTTGAAACAAAAATAATACTTTATTTTTTTCTTCCAAAGTTAATTCACGATGAAGTAAAGAGACAGAAATACAAAAATCACGATAAACAGTATAATTTTCTAACAAATCAAGAAAATTTCCAATTTGAACATTGCCCTCATTGCAATGAGGATACACATTCTGAAAAAAATAATCCTTTACTTGTTTAGCATTTTTTATATCTTCTTCTTGAATAATTTTAACAATATTAGAAAAATATTTAGGATTATTTGCCAAGCTATACTGCCAAAATTGTTCTAAGGAAAAGCCTAGGTAAGAAACAAAAGTTTCGATTGCTTGAAAATATTGAATAAACTCCTCTGTTCTTCCACGAAAAAATGGTAACATTAAAAACATTCTTTCTACCTTTTTATCCTGAAGATCTAAATGATACATCTTAGCATAAATATGTTTTATATATTCTTTATCTTTTTTTAACTTATCATCAAGAATAGACAAAACTTGATAAGGATCCAAGTAATTTAACATAAAATCAAAAACTTTCAAAGGAATTTTTTTAGAAAGTAACAATTGATAATCTACATTCTCTCCCAAAGTTTCTCTCATTTTAGCATTGATTTCTTCCTGATGAACTTCCAATATTTCTTTTTTGGTTTTCAAACGAATATCAGATAATACAATTATAAAGAGTTGACTTAGAGAAAGAGAAGAAACAAAAGTTTGAACCATTTCATTAGGAAGTGTTCTTCTAAAATCAAAGAAGCTAGAGTAATCAAAATTTTCATCCTTTACTTCTTTTTGCAAAAATTGATCTATCTTTTGTTTTTGAGAGAAATATAATCGATTTCTAATTTCATCCGCAAAATCATTATAATCTATATAATTAAAAATAATATTTAAGATTTGTCTAAAGTCTAATTGTTGAATAATAGACTCAATAAAATCAGATGGTAATTTTTCTGAGTTACCAGCAAAAATCCTCACGCTATTAAAATTTTTATCTTGTAACATTTCTTTAACAAAACAATTAATTTCATTCTTTTTTAAAGAAAAAAGTTCTTCTTTTATTTTCTTAGAAACTACTCTATAATCTGTTAAAATTTGAAACGATTGTTTTCCATTTAAAAGCAAAATAGCTTTTTTTATCAATTCTTCAGGAATGGGATCATCCCCATAATAAATTGGTAAAAAAAGAGCGGTATAAAAGAAATCATTATCATGTATCTTTTTTTCTAAAATTTTATCCATTTCTTTTTTTCTAAGTCGATAAATCTCACAAGAGGAAGTATGGAAAATAAGTGCACGAAAAAGTTGCTCATCATTAAGATTTAAAATAATATCATCAATCATTTCAAGAGGATAAAAAGAACGCATTATATTCAAATAGTCAAAATCTTCTTCTTTTAATTTTCTTTTTAGTTCTCGAACAAAAGCTTCGCGATTAGAAAAATAGGCTTCACGTGTTAGTACCTCATTTTTACTTTTAAAAATAATTTGAAAAATCTGATCATCACTCAGCAAATGTAAAAGATCCCTCAAAATAGAAGTTGGAACTCGATCATAAGAATTTAAGAAAAGGGAAACACAATTATATTGGCTTTTCTTTAATCCACTCTTAAATCCTTTTTTATTTTTGCGATAAAGTTTTTCTTTTTCTTGTTCTGAGATACCATATTCAAATAATTTAGACATTATAGCATCTATCTGTTCATTTCTATTTTCTTGTTTTGATAAAAGAACATTATTCACCACTTCTTCCACCTCTTTTTCTCTTTTATTTCTTTTTTTCTAAAACTTTTTTTTGTAATGATTCTTCTTCTTTTTTATTTGCCATTTTTTCATACTGATTAAGGTGCTTCCAAGACTCAGAAAAAGTAGATTGTTCCGAATCAATTAATGTAAGCATTTTTTTTAAGGAATTTAAGTCACTAGCATTAATAATCTTTTTCATATAAAATACGCTCCTTCTAGGGTTTATACAATAAATATTAAATACATTATAACAAATCTAAAATGAAATGAAAATACTAAATCAGTACTTTCCTCAAAAGAAAAAGACCCAATCTAAAATTGTGTCCTAATCTTTGTTATACTTCTCTTTTTGACGAGAAATTAATTCTTTGTCTGAAAAATAGCAAATCCTCATTGCTTCTTTAAATTCTTTCATTGTTTCCTGAGCAATTTCTCTTGCTTTCTTGCTGCCATCTTCTAAAATTTGATAAACTTCGTCAATATTTTTCTCATATTTCTTTCTTCTCTCACGAATAGGAGCAAGTTCTGCTTGAAGAATAGAATTTAAAAATTTCTTAATTGTTCTATCCCCTACGCCACCTTGTTGATAGTGTTTTTTCAAATCATTCAAATCTTGATATTCTGGCAAGTATTTTGAAAAATCATCCGCTTTGCAAAAAGCATCTAAATAAGTAAAAACAACATTCCCTTCAAGATGACCAGGATCAGTAATTTTAATATGAGTAGGATCCGTATACATACTCATTACCTTCTTCTCAATCACATCAGCATCATCAGACAAATAAATACAATTTCCTAAGGATTTACTCATCTTTGCCTTACCATCTAAACCAGGTAAACGATTACAAATCTCAACTTCTGGAAGAACTGCCTTGGGCTCAACCAATACTTCTCCATAAGTTTTATTAAAACTACGAACAATCTCTCTTGTTTGTTCAATCATTGGCAATTGATCTTCACCAACAGGAACAATATTTGCTTTAAATGCTGTAATATCGGCAGCTTGACTTACAGGATAAATCAAAAATCCTGCTGGAATACTATTTTCAAAATTTCTTAACTTAATTTCTTCTTTTATTGTAGGATTTCTCTCCAACCTAGATAAAGTCACTAAATTTAAATAATAAAATGTAAATTCACAAAGTTCAGGAATTTGAGATTGAACAAAAATAATACTTTTCTTAGGATCAATTCCAACAGATAAATAATCTAAAGCAACCTCAATAATATTATCACGAACTTTATCCATATTATAAGCATTATCCGTGATAGCTTGCGCATCTGCTATCTCAATAAAGATTTTAGAAAATTCTCCACTATTTTGTAATTCTACTCTTCTTTTTAAAGAACCAACATAATGTCCTAAATGTAATCGACCAGTAGGCCTATCTCCAGTTAACATAATTTTTTCCATTATTTTTACACCTCCACTAAATATTAATCATGATCTCTTAAAATAGCTTCATATTTATCGGTTACCTCTTGAATAACTTTTTCAAACAAAAGAGTAACCTCTTCATCAGTTAATGTCTTTGTATAATCCTCGAAAGTTAAGGAAAAAGCAATCGATTTTTTATCTTCATCAATATTTTTTCCTACATAAACATCAAAGACTTTAATATCCGTTAATTTTTTCCCGCCAGCTTTTTTGATTACTTTAATAATATCCTCTGCTAAAATATTTTTATCAAGGATAACAGCAAAATCTTTCTTAATACTAGGAAATTTATTTAACTCTTTATATTTATTTTTCCCTGTTTTATTTTGAAGTAGTTTATCCAAAGAAATCTCTGCTACAAAAACATCATCATCAACTACATTAGGATGAAGCTTTCCTATAATACCAACTCTCTTCCCAGAGACCTCAATATAAGCACTCTGACCAGGATGAAATTCAAGAGGAAATTCTCCCATAACAAAGCGATAGCGACCAGCATATCCTAAAGAATGGAACAATTCTTCAACAATTCCTTTTATCATATAAAAATCAACTTTTTTAGTTTGATTCAAACCAAGATAATATTCTCCAGACATTACCATGGCTAATTTATACTCTTCTCCATAAGTATTATTCGACAAATAAAACCCCTTTGCCATTTCAAAAATAGAAATATCATTCAAATTTCTAGATTTATTATATTGATAAACCTTCATTAAACTAGGAATCAAAGAATATCTTAGAGCATTCTTTTCTACAGATAAAGGATCAAGTAACATTACTGTATCAAACTGATCTGTTGTATATTGATGAACAACACTATCAGGTAAAAAGATTTGGGTCAATACTTCATTTAATCCTAAATCAACCATCTTATTTCGAATAAATCTAGTCGTTTTATCATAACTTCCCGCCTTAATTGGAAGATTAGGTAATTTGCCTTGAATATTATTAATTCCATAAATACGCCCTACTTCTTCAATTAAATCCTCTTTTATTGAAATATCAAGTCTTCTAGAAGGAACAGATACCAGCATTGTATCATTTTCTATTTTAGTAACAAATCCTAATCGTTCAAAAACTTGAACAATCGAATTTAAACTAATATCTGTACCAAGAACAGAATTAATATCATGACAAGTAATAGAAATTACTTTATCCAAAGAAGTTGTCTGATCATAAACATATGAGTAAGAGCAAACACTACCACTTGCATATTTTTCTAGTAGATGACAAGCTCTATCCATTGCCATATATGTTCTCTTAGGATCAAGTCCTTTTTCAAAACGATTAGAAGCTTCACTTCTTAAAATTCTCTTACTAGTCTTTCTAACACTAACTGCATCAAAAATAGCAGACTCAATAATAATAGAAGTAGTATCATCAGAAACTTCAGTACTAAATCCTCCCATTACACCAGCAAGACCAATTGCTCCATCTTGATTAGCAATTATAATATCTTCTTTAGATAATACTCTATCTTGTCCATCTAAAGTTTTCAACTTCTCCCCATCAATTGCATCTCGAACAATTAATTTATCTCCAAGACAAGCAGCATCATAAAAATGAAGTGGTTGACCAGTTTCTAACATCACATAATTAGAAATATCAACAACATTATTTATTGGTCTTATTCCACAAGCAATAAGCCTATTTTTAATAAAAGCAGGACTTTCTCCTATCTTTACATTTTTAACCTTCTTGGTAAGATAAAGACTACAACGATTACTCTGAATATCTACAGAAAATCCTAGATTTTCATCTTGAACAGTAGAATAAGAAGTATTTATTTCTTTTACCTTTAGAGAATAAATTGCCCCAAGTTCATAAGCAAGACCAAGCATGCTAAGTTCATCTCCACGATTAGCTGTCAATTCAAAATCAATAACTTCATCATCTAATCCCAAATAATGAATAGGATCTTCTCCAATAACAGCATCTTCTCCTAACTCTGCAATTCCTTCAATATCTTCTTTAGATAAAAATTTACTATCTAACCCTAATTCTTTAATAGAGCAAAGCATACCATTAGAAACACACCCACGAATAATTCCCTTTTTAATTACACCACCAGGTAATACTGCACCATCTTTAGCAACAATTACTTTTAATCCTTCTCTTACATTAGGAGCTCCACAAACAATATCTAAAGTTTCATCACCAATATCTACCTTACATAAATGTAAATGATCACTATCTGGATGCATCTTCACTTCTAAAACTTTACCAATAACTAAAGAAGTAGCAGAAATAAGTGGTCCACAAGAATCATATTCATTTCCAACAAGTACCATATCTTTAGCAATCTCTTCTATTGGTTTCTTATCATCAATATCAATATAATCCTTAATAAAATTTCTTGATAATATCATTTTATTCTCCATCCTTTCTATCAAATTCTTTTAAAAAGCGAATATCATTTTGATACATTAACCGAATATCAGGAATACCATATCTAAACATAGTAATCCTATCCCAACCAGGTCCGAAGGCAAATCCTCCCCAAACTTCTGGATCATAACCATTCATACGTAAAACATTAGGATGAACCATACCAGCGGCAAATACTTCAATCCAACCAATTTGTTTACATAAGCTACATCCTTTGCCATGACATTTAAAACAAGTAACATCAACTTCATAAGAAGGTTCCGTAAAAGGAAAATAACTAGGTCTAAAACGTAAATCCAAATTGCTACCTAACATATGTCTAGCAAACACTTCTAAAGTTCCTTTCAAATCAGCTAAAGAAACATGATTTTCTTTTTTATCAATAACAAGTCCCTCTATCTGAGAAAATTGAGGTGCATGCGTAGCATCATCTTCACGACGATAAGTTTTACCAGGAACAATAATACGAATAGGTTCTTTTCCTTGTTTTTCCATCATATATCTTGCTTGAACAGAAGAAGTTTGTGTTCTAAGCAAATAATCAGGAGTAATATAAAAACTATCTTGCATATCCCTAGCAGGATGTCCCTTTGGTAAATTCAATCTCTCAAAACAATACTCATCACTCTCTAATTCAGGACCAGATACAACATCATATCCCATAGACACAAACAAATCTTCAATTTCTTCAATAGCAAGACTCATTGGATGCTTGCTTCCTCTTCTTATCTTAGTAGAAGGAAGAGTAATATCGATTCTTTCACTTTCTAATTTTTCTTTCACTTTTTCTTCTTCTAGCTTTGTCTTTAAAGAAAGATATTTCTCCTGAAAGAGAACTTTAACCTCATTCATTGCTTGCCCAAAACTTTTTTTCTCTTCTTTAGGTAAATCTTTTATTGTAGCATTCAATTCACTAATTAATCCCTTTTTCCCTAAGTATTTTACCTTTAATTCATTCAATTCCTCTAAATGAATAACTGTCTCAAAATCATAATTAATTTTTTTCTTTAATTCTTCAATTTTTTCCATTCTTATCTCCACCTTTTTTTAATATTTTAATAACTTCTTTTCCAATTTCTTTCAAGCCATTTCCACCAATACTTTGTGATGGTAACTTAATTACATGTGATTGTAGTAAAGAAAGATCATACTCATCCTCTAAAACACAATAATCAGTAATCTCATGATGCATTTTTAGGTAAGAAATAATTTCTTTTTCCCTAGAATTACATTTTGGAGTAAATCCATAAACTTCCATACCTGCTTGTTCTAATGTCTCAATTAAATATCTCATAATTGAATTGTGATTTCCTGTAAAATAGTATGTATTTTTTATTGAAGAAGAAATGACTATTTTAGCTTCCATAGTTTGAACAATTTCTCTTAAAATTTCTAAATTTTCTTTATCAATCTTATCCATTTCTTGATAAGTATCCAAAACTCCATTAAAATCTAAAAATACAGCATACATCTCTTTAATATTAGCTATTTTCTAACATATTAATAAATTCTTCTTTAGAAATTTTATCCAAATAATGATTTATCTTATTCATAAAATCATGATGAGGCAAAAGTAAATCATCAATTCTTTCTATTACTACATAATCTACATTCTTAATTCCCAATCTTAGCAAGTAGCGAATATTTAATTCAACATCTCTTCGATCATTAATAATATCTTCAAGTTGATAAGCTTTTTGCTTTAATATTTTTTGATAAGCATCATGACTAATATACTTTAATAAGTACTCTGCACTACCTTTCATAATTCCTCCTTTAAAACAAAAAAAGAAAGACAGCACTAAAGGACGAATAAAAATCCGTGGTACCACCTTTCTTTATAGAATAACTATACACTCAACTACCGATAATGAGGTAATCCATAGAAAACTAAAAGACTGAATTCATATGATAGAAATGGCTTAACTCTCACCTGCATAAACTCTCTTAACATTTCTATTTTACATACTACTACTTTCTTTATTATCATTTTCTTTTCAAATACAATTAGTATTATAGTATAAAGAAGAAAATAAGTCAATTATTAGTATTATTTTTTCTTTTTTTAATACGAGTCAAGCTTTTTTCTTCTTCGATTTTATAAGAATGAATTTCAACTCTCTTACGTTCAATCTGACGTTCTATTTCTTGTAATTGATCCATTAACTTTTGTTTTTCAAAAACTAAATCATTATATTCACCAATTAATTGCAGTTTTTTATCGAAATTTCTCTTCCCCAATTGTTTTTTAGTAAACAGCTCTACTCCATATGAAGAAAAGTAAGAAATAAGTCTATTTAATGAAGTATCCCCCATATTTCTAAAGCGTCGAATATCTTCCAAAGAATATTGCAACAACTCTCCTAAAGTATCAATTCCATTAAAAAGAAATACTTTTTTGATATGATTATCTAATTCATCCAATTCTTCAATCAAAATTTGATTTAAAATATCTTTTTTCTTTTCCTTAGAAAGAAAAGTAAAGTTCTTTGAAGCAACTTGATCTAATAATTTAAGACTTTTATTTTTTTGATAAGGCAACTCAACTCCCAAAGAAGTTAATCTTTCTTTCAATTCACAAACTCTAGAAGCATACATTCCATCTATTTGATAAATAGAGCTTCCACATTGAATCAAATCTTCTATGGTAAAAAGATTATGTTGATAAAGAAATTTACAAAGTTCCATCGAAAAGCCATAAAAACTTAATGGTTTTCTACTATGTGCAATTAAACTTTCTTCCATTGTACTAAAAGAACCTCTTTCATTCATTAATTCATAACCTAGAGAATGCACAAAATCTTTCACTTCTTGTAGATTTTTCTTTCCCATTCCTCTTAATTTTTTTAAATCTTCACAATCAGCATTTAATAACTGAAAAATAGTTTTGATATTGCCTTGATAAATAAGAATACCTTTCACCCGATTAGATAAAGTTGTATTTTCAATAAAATCTGTTCTTTCAACCATAAAATCACCCTTTCGAATATTTATTTTAATATTCTAGTTAATCTTTGTCAAGACAATCAATATGATATCAATTAAAAATACTGAAATTTTCATTTCCTCAAAAAACAGTTTTTTCCAATGAAAGGAATAGATCAGTATTTTACACTATTATAATTTATTCTACGTAAACCACCATATCTTCTAAATTCTTTCTCTTTTCATGATTAGGACTATCCAAAACGCCTTCACTTCGATAACCTATAGGCAACAAACAAATCGGTACCAAATCCTTCGATAAAGAAAACTCTTCTTTTAAAACATCTGCATCAAACATTTCAACCCAAATATTATCAATCCCCAAATTAGTAGCTTCTAACATCATATGAGTAGCAACAATAGAACCATCTATCTCTGCTGTATCATGATTATTCTTAGAAAAAACTTTTGATCTATCTACACAAACAAGCAAAACAACAGGTGCTTGATATCGACAAGGCGTTGCTTTATCAATCTTAGCAAGACCTTCCTGACTAGATATCACAAAAATTTTTTGTGGTTGTAAATTTTTCGCTGTCGGCGCAATTTTACCAGCCTCTAATATTTTTACTATCTTATCTTTTTCTACTACTTTATCCTCCTGAAAACTACGAATAGCCGTTCTTTTTTGAATAACACGATCAAATTCCATAAAAACTCTTCCTTTCTATTTATAATAAATTCATTATACAATAAAATAAGATAAACAACAATTCCTCTTTAAAAAAAGTTATTACTTAAGACATTATCACAAGTTAATCATAAATTTTTTTCATTTTTATCATTTTATGCTTGACAAATATAAACAAATCGATTAGTATATAAATCACCAATTCAAATTTTGTATGAATTGGTGCTAGTATCACACTAGCCAACCCTTTTTATTCTTTTTGGGAGACTGTCCACAGGGGAACAGTCTCTTTGTTTTTTATTTATTGACAGATAGTTTTTTTATTTTTATAATGAATATACGAAAGAAGGGATCCTATGAAAAAAGTTATCTTAATTCAATATGGAGAATTAACCACAAAAAAACAAAACAGAAACTTATTTATCCAAACATTACAAAATAATATAAATAATAGTCTAAAAGAAGAAGATATTAAAATTATTACTAATAGAGTTCGAATGTTTATTGAACCAAACGATGAAGATAGAATACCAAATATCATTGAAAAATTAAAAAATATTTTTGGAATTCATCGTATAGTTATTGCTTACAAGAGTGATAATAATATTGAAAGTTTAAAAGAAAATATTTTAACCATTGTAAAAACAATACCTTTTAAAACTTTTAAAGTAGAAACTAAAAGAAGTAACAAAAACTTCCCTATTTCTAGTATGGAATTTAGTCGTGAAATAGGAGGACTAATTTTAAAAAACATTCCCAATATTTCTGTAGATGTTCATCAACCAGATTATACCGTTAAAATAGAAATTAGAGAAGAATTTTCATACATCTATGGAAAAATCTATGAAGGAGCTGGTGGATATCCAGTTGGTGTTGCAGGAAAAGGAGTTCTACTGCTATCAGGTGGAATTGACTCTCCTGTTGCAGGATATATGGCAATGAAAAGAGGTATCAAAATTGAATGTTTATATTTTGAATCTCCACCTCATACTTCAGAACTAGCCAAGAAGAAAGTAAAAGATTTAGTAAAAGAACTTTCTAAATATCAACCAAACATTAAATTACATGTTATTAATTTTACCAATATTCAAGAAAATATTTATAAAAATATTAATCCAGATTATATGATTACCATCATGAGAAGAATGATGTATCGTATTGGAGAAGAAATGATTAAAAAAACAAATTCATATATTTTAATTAATGGAGAATCTGTAGGACAAGTTGCAAGTCAAACATTACCTAGTATGTGTGCAATTAACCAAGTAACAAATATTCCTGTTATTCGTCCTGTAGCATGTTTAGACAAATTAGAAATTATTGAAATTGCGAAAAAAATAGGGACTTACGAAATATCTATCTTACCTTATGAAGATTGTTGTACGATATTCCTACCTAAACATCCAGTCATCCATCCAGTTTTAGAAAAATGTTTAGAATATGAAACAAAGATAGACTACAACAAAATGATAAAAGAAGCTGTAGAAACAGTAGAAACAATTAAAATAGATAAATCCGAAGAAAAAAAGAAATACCAATTTTAGAAAAAATTACCAAATAATTTTAAGTATGAAATAACAAAAAGTTCACAACCTATTAGTGTAGGAGGTGAACATAATGAACAGCCAAAACAATAACAAAATGGTAGTTCCAGGTGCAAAGCAAGCCATCGAAAGAATGAAATACGAAATCGCTAACGAATTTGGTGTTAATCTTGGACCAGATGCTACTTCTAGAGCTAACGGATCAGTTGGTGGTGAAATCACTAAAAGATTAGTGAAATTAGGAGAAAACCAATTAAATGGTTCTAACTATAACCAAACAAAATAAGGTATTAAAAATTTAAAAAGAAGAATAGTATTTTTGGAATATTATTCTTCTTTTTTGTTCATAATTACCTTAGGTGATAATTATGTATTCCTATAACTGTCTAATTTTTTATTCAATATTAGGATTTATCTTAGAAAGTACAATCTATAAAATCAAAAAAAGTAAAAGACATAGTGGAATATCTTATGGACCAGTAACTTATGTCTATGGATTCGGCATCTTAGGATTAAATGCACTAGATAAGTATTTTTTATCCAAAATAAAAGGAAACAAAATCAAGAAACTATTTATCACATTTCTTTCATCAACAATATTGATGAGCCTAATTGAATTTCTAGGAGGAATCATTCTATATAAAATCTTTCAAATAAGACTATGGGATTATTCCAACAAACCTTATCATTTAGGACGCTATGTATGTTTAGAACTATCTATAATATGGGGAATTCTAGGCTGTCTCTACTTATATTTTGCCAAAAAAATTTTTGATCCCCTACTAGAAAAGATTCCTAAAAAAATTAGTATAGCCTTAATGATTATTCAATTAATCGATATCATTTTTGTAATAATGAACAAGTTTTTCTAAAGGAGAAAGAAACTCCTTTAGTTTTTTTTGAAAATCATCTTTTTCACTAGAAGTAAGATTTTGATAATTAATCCTCTTAGCATCACTTTCTTCTAAAAGAGAATTTTTTCCATTTCTTAAAACAGCTTTAACTGTCTTTTCCGTAGTTTCTCCATTTTTTTCAATACTAGAATTTAACAAGTAGGAATACCCTCCTTTTTCTTCTTGAATAATCAACTGAAGATTATAAACTTTATTAATAACCTGATAAGAATAGCAATAGCGATAAGAAGAAGCTTCTCCAGAAAAAACACTGTATAACTCCCCATTCTCATAAATTCTTAATTGGAAATTTTTCTTCTTATTTTCCATGACTAATCGATATTTCTTTGCTTCAGAAACTTCATAAACAATTTCTTTATCTTTATATTCTAAAATACTTCTTAATTCATTTCCCTGATTAGTAATTGCACACTTAATAGAAACAACATCATTAGTCAAAGCATTATTTTTAATAGTCACAATAATATTATATTTATCCTTAAGATAATTACTTCCCAAAATATCATTAATATCTTTCTCATTCAAAGAAAAACTAAACTCTACAATAGGAACATTCCCCTCTAAATATAAATTCTTAATAGCCTTAATCTCAGAAATTTTCTTCTTTAACCGAGAAACAAAATCTTCATACAAAAGATCTTGTGAATAAACCACCCCATAACGAGAAAAACTCCCTAACTCCAAAGAATAATCTTGAGAAGTAATTTTCGAATACAAATAATTATCCTGATTAGAAAGGTCTAATTGTAATCCATTCTCTTCTCTTAATATTCCATAATTATAAACACTATCTTCTAAAGTAATTGTCCCTTCTAAACTAGAAGAAGAAGCAACATTTTTAGGAATAATTGAAGTAAAAACATTAGCGTATTGCTTCTTCAAAGCAACAAAATCAGACTGTAAAACTTGTTCAAAAGACAACACTGTACGATAATAAACAAAATAACTAATCCCCAAAATAAGAAAAATAGAGAAAAAATAAATAATAACATATTTTGTGTATTTACTATGATGAACTTGAGGATCTTGATATACTTTTTTCTCTTTTAAAATTGCATCATACTTACCCAAAATATCACCTCTTTATTTTATCTTAATTATAGCATATTCTTTTTTACTTTCAAAGTGTTATTGAAAATTCCTACAGATTTTTGAATAAAATAAATATTAAAATTTTTCCTGTTGCTATTGCAATGTCTTTACCTTAATAAAATAAAGAATATTATAAAAAGTCCATAACCAAAAAGTTATGAACCAATAAGAATAGTAATTTTTATCTTAATATCTATTAGTAAAAATACTAAACATTAATTATTTTAACATTAATTTCAAAGCTTCTTTAATTTGCTCTTCCAAAGATAAACTACTATCTATTTTGTTTGCTACCTTCTTTACATCAGCCTGCTTATAGCCAAGTCCTAATAACACTTCTGTCAACTCATCAGTAAAGTCTTCCTTAGCAAATAGCCCCGTATTTACAGCATTAAGTTTTCCTTTCAAATCTAAAACCATCTGCTTAGCAACTTTATCCCCTATCTTAGGGAATTTTTTCAAATAACTCAAATTATTATTCTCAATTGCATCAGCAATAGAAGTAAAACTACCCGTTGCAATAATAGGTAAAGCCATCTTAGGACCTAATCCTTTTACAGAAATTAGTTTCAAGAAAAGTTCTTTCTGCTCTCTCGTCTGAAATCCATATAAAGTATATTCTTCTTCTCCTACCTTAGTATAAGTATAAACAGTAACTACCTCATTTAATCGATATGAATAAGGATTAGGAACATAAATCAAATAACCAATATCATGATTCTCTAAAACAATATTATTGCTATCAATTTCCGTAATCTTTCCCTTAATATAGCCGTACATTACCTCATCTCCTTCAATTTTGCATTCGTTGTATTCTTAATAATATCCGAATGAAGAGTCAAAGTCATCTCTTGATGTTTTACCTCTACTGAAATAGCATCTTGAATCATTACATTCAAAAGTTCACGATAAGAAATATTTCTAGCTTCCCATAAATGATGTGCAAAACACCAAGGAATACTATTCACCTCATCAACATATAATTTTTTATTTTTAGTATCATACAAAAAATCAATTCTAGCAGTACCACGCATATTCAACATCTTAAAAACAGCCAAAGAATAAGTCTCAATTTCTTTTCTTAACTTATCCTGTATATCAGCAGGACAAGTCCTTTCAATACTAGAATCTTCTAAAGCATCTCCTACTAAAAATTTATCTCCATACTCAATCATTTCCTTACTAGTCTTAATCTCTTCTATTTCACTAGTAATATTTCCATTAGGTGTTAACAATACTGAACAATTATATTCCACCATATCAGAAATCTTCTCCTCAATTACAACTTTACTATCAAATTTAAAAGCCCTCTCAATTGTAGAATCAATCTCTTCCTTCTGAGTAATCGTTTCTACCCCAACACTTCCACCTAAAGTTGCAGGCTTAATAATAAGAGGATACTTTAATTCATCAATCTGCTTAAACAATTCTTCCTTCTTATTTCGATAAAATCTTTCCCCAAACCAAACAAATTTTGTAACAGGAATATCATTCGATATCAGTACTTGTTTCATAAAAACCTTATCCTGTGCCATTACAGAAGAATAAATGCTACTTCCAACATAAGGAATACCAATCAAATTCAAATACCCTTGAATTGAACCATCTTCCATATTAGCCCCATGAACCATCGGAAAAGCCAAATGAAGTTCACAAACCTCACTCTTAACTACTCCAACTTTCTGTAAAACATATCTTCCTTCTTTATTCACTAATATAACTCTCTTAGTGTATCTTTTAATTAAATCAAAATCTTTAAAAGTATCTAAAAATTTTAAACAACCACCAGTATACCATTCCAAATCTTTTGTAATATAAATCGGAATAACCTCATACTTCTCATTATCAATATGAGAAATAGCTTGAATAGCTGTCAAAATTGAAGCTTCATGTTCAACACTTTTCCCCCCAAAAATTACACCAACATTTAATTTCATTTTTATCACCTACAAATCTAGTATAATATAAAAAATTCTCCTTGAAAAGAAAAAACAATTCAGTTTACATTTTTTCTTTTTTATTTAAATTTTAAAAAACAAAAAAATACTTATCAATAACTAAAAGTTAATTTAAAGACTATACAAAAAATAAAAAAATTGCTATAATTAAAAATAGAAAAGGAGGAATAAAATGCATATTATTACCTTATCTGAATTACAATTTAAAAATTATTCTAACCTACATAGTAAAAGAAATTATAAACAAAGCGTTGAATATGCCAAATTAAAAATGGAAAATGGTTACACTCCCCTTTACTTAGGACTAATCGATGAAATGAACAATGTACACGCTGCAACTTTAATCCTAGAAAAAAAAATTAACAATAAACATCGATACGGATATGTACCTAACGGATATTTATTAAACTATTATAACCTTGACTTACTAAAATGCTTTACCACAGAATTAAAAGCATATCTAAAAAAGTTAAACTATATTTACTTAAGAATTAATCCACTAATTAATTATCAAGTATATGACAGTGACTTTATCTTAAAAGAAAACAATAGTGGTATCATTAAAGAATTTGAAAAACTAGAATATAACTTTATTCCTAATACAGCAAAATACAAAATGGTATTAAAAGCAACTGATATTAGATCAACATATCAAAACTTTAAAAGAAGTTTAAGAAGAAACATTAACAACTGCTTAAAAAAAGGAATAACCGTTTATCAAGGGACAGAAAAAGACAAACAAGACTTTCTAAATTTAGTAGAAAACAAAGATAGATACAACAAAATCATGGAATTATTTTCAAGTAAAAATAATGAATTTGAATTTTATTTAGCAAAAATAATGCCAGAAACATACATTAATAATTATCGCTACTTAATCAAAAAAGAACAATTAAACAACGAAAGACTTAATCAAAAATTAAAAAATCCAAAAGTACAAAAAACAAAAAATTTATTAGAAAGAAAAATGACTTCTGATCATCTACTAACGACATATAATAATGAACTTATCGCAGGTACTGCCGTATTAAAGAAATATCCTCAAGGAGTAATTATCTCTGGTGTTGGAATTATTAAAAATGATCGTGAAGTAACTTTTATCAAAGAAAGCTATACCAATGAATTTAAAAACATCCGTAGTATTCCCATGATAAAATGGGAAATTATCAAAAAACTAATTATGGAAGGATATCACCGCTTTGATTTAGGAACAATCTTAATTGCAAAAAATCAAATTACCAAAACTGGATACAACGGAAACATTGTAGAATATACCAATAGCTTTGATTTAGTCATCAACGATCTTCTATATAAATTTAATGGTTTTGCCAAAAAGAAACCAAAATAAAAGATACCACTTATGATATCTTTTTTTAGTTATATATGATTTAGTTTTTTGGTTCTTTTTTCATGAATTTTATGCTCAATAGCATAATCAGAAACAGATTTAAAATTCTCATCATAAGGATAAATCTCTTGTCCAAATTTTAGCCACATCTCTGACCATGAATTTCCCTCATCAAGTAAACGATGAACTATCGAATTATTCATTACTTTATTTTCCTCTTGATGAGTTAAATCAACACATTTTTCTTCATCATACAACTTACTTTGCAAATCACATTCCAATTTATCACATTGAAAAGCAAACATTGCCTCTTTTGTCTGATAATCATCAAATTCTAAAAACAATTGTTCAATCTTACTACCATCTACTAATCCCATCAGAATTTTGTGGACAGCTTCCCTTTCTATTCTTTTCTTTTCATTATCATCAATTTCAAATTGTGTTAAATCTCCAATTATTGTTTCTCCAAGCTCATGAACAGCAAGCATTAATATAACTTTCAATAAATCAATATCATATTGATATTCCGATTTCATTGCAATGGCTAACATCTGAACACCAAAAATATGTTCTGCAACACTTTCAACTCTATCTCTTTGAACATTCCAAACTTTCCATCCTTTTCTAATAACATTTTTTAAACGATTACAAATAATATAATAATTGATTACTCTTTCTTCTTTTTTCATCAAATTACCTCCATAAAAAATATATTAACCCCTTATAAATAACTTGTCAATATTCATCTCTAGCAATATCTCACCTTGATCACATCATCATCTTCCAACTTTCCAATCAACAAAGAAGAAGAAGGTAAATGTTTTTTAATATTATTTTTTACTTTTCTCTCATCATAATTCGCATAACAATACTTACAAAAATGACTGCAAGAATTATAAACCCCAATATCAATCATTCTTACACATTGACATTTTCCTTCTTTTCTAGCTGTCCAATTAGGATACCTCTTTCCCGTTAAACGATAAGCAAGTTCATGAGATAAACACTCTCCTTTAACAAAACCATACTCCACTAAATTTCTCTCTTCAAAACAAGTTTGAACAACAATCCCATTATTTTTAGCACTCTTACTAAAGTTTTTGCCTATTTCTTGGTAATCCCTCTCCGTAAAAGATCTAAATTTTAAAGTTTTTTCATTTTTTCTAACATTTTGATAATCATCAATAAAAGAAACAATAATTTTATGAACAACTCCATTTAATAAAGAACATAACCTATCAAAGGCTTTAATATGATAATCAAGAGAATATTTTTCACTCAAAAAGATTGGATCATAACGAACAAAAACTTTATCAGAACCAATCTTATTAGAAATGACTTTAACAGCTTCAGCGATCTTCTTCTTATCTATAACGTTTGGCTCAACATCCTCATGATAAGGAGTAATTGTAACTTGAAAAAGAAAAGGAATCCGAATTTCATCTAAATATTTTAAAATAGGTAAAGGATTCTTTGTACAAAACACCAATAAATCAACATTTTCAAAATAAATTCTACTAACTAATTTAGGATTAAAAGGATTCCTTACATCAACATACCCTTCTTGAAATCGATTCATCAACCATTCTAAATAAAAAGCAACAATATCTGTTCTACCACTTATATTTAAAATCATGCTATCTTCCCCTTAAGTATTTTCAAATTCAAAAAAACAGCCTTCTTAAAGTTGGCTATTTTTTTATGAAAAATATTTTTTTATTCGCATTAAAACCTTCTTTTTTGATATCTTTAAACCATCACTATTTTTTTTCATTGAAAACTCTGGTTGAATTTGTTTCAACTTAGACATTCTCTCTTTATCTTTTATTCCTTCAGGAGTTAAGAATAAATATTGTAATAAATCTTGTGCCTTAGAATCAAGCAAATCAAAATCAAGAGAAGCAACATAATTCATATCAAACCAATGATTTTTACTATTTAAATTATCCTTATTAGTTGCAATAGCAATAAGCATTCTTCTTGCAAAATAAGAAGAAGTATTTTTTATTAAAGAAATATCCATTAAATGATAAATACTAGCAATATTATTCTTATTACTCATTACTTCAAAAAGATCAAAAAATAGTTCATCATCATTTAGAGAAAGCAAAGTTTGAATATCTTCTTTCTGATAATTTTGCTTTCTCAAAAGAGAATCAGATAATAATCTTTCAATAAAGATAACATATTTATCTTCTAAAGAATTTAGTAAAGCCAAATTTTGTAAATATTCAGGCTGCTTAGAACCTTTCTCAGAAAATTCTCTTCTCTTTCTAGCAAACCACACTGCTCGAGAAGGAATTTGAATATCCCATAACTCGCTATCCAAATCAAAACGTTCTCTTGAAGAAAGAGCAGCATTGGTGATGTAATAATAAATTGCTCTAACCTTTAACTTACTATCTGCATGAACTAAAGCACTAATCTCTTCACGATAATACTTCCCATGAATATACTCCTTACCGGTCATAATAGGATATAAATAATAACTAATCGAATAATTTTCTGCTAAAATCTTCATATTCTCTAAATGATACTTATCTTTAAGAGAAGCTTTGTTTAATGCCAAATGATTAACTGAATGTTCTGGATAAGAATGGTCTTCTTGTAAAGAAGGACTACCAATTTTAGCAATAAACTTCATATCCTTTTCATGATAAGAACTTTGAAGAGAATCTTTACTCTTAGCAATCATTGCCAAAGCAGATGCTACCAAGAAGTCCAAATCATTTCCACTAGCGTCTTTAGCATCCAAAATCATTTTTAAATCTTTTTCATGATGAGGACTTTGAATAAAATTATCATCATTAATCACCCAAAGTCCATATCGTAAATTCTCACTATCTTTTAATAAATTCATATCACGATAATAATTTTTACTATGAAGAAAATTAGGTGAACATAAGCGTTCAAATAAATGCCATACTCCATCTCCATTTGTTAATTGATTCATTGCCTCTACTCTTTTTAAATAGTCTTCACATTGAAGCAAATTTTTATGAATAAGCAACTTTTTAGGAAAAACAATATCATCTGAGGGAATAGTAAGAGATAAAAACCTTGATGCTTCTTCATCACTAAGTTGATGTAACCATTCATAAAATTTTTCTATATCTTTAAAACAATAAAATAAATCATACTCTTTTATCTTGTAAATTAACTTTGCATAATCTTTTTTCATGCTAAAACCACCTCGCTAATTCATTATATCATTATTCTTTCAAAAATATTTTTTCTTTTCAAACACTAGACAGATTTTTGACACCAAAATTTAAAGTAATAACATTTTTTCTTCCCATAAAAGATTTTGTTCTTCTAATTCTTTATTTAAGCAATCTATCTTCTCTTGAAGAGTTGATGCTTTTTTTCTATCCATATAATTTTCTTCTTTCAAAAGTTCATCATTTAATTGTTGAATTTTCTTTTCTAAACCATCAATCTTTCTTTCTAATTTTTGAATTTCTTTCTCCAAAGAACAATTCTTTTCCTTCTTTACCAACTTCTTTTTCTTTTCTTTTGAAGAAAGTACTTCTGAAGTATTTTTCTCTTCTAATTTTCTTTTTTCTAAATATTCTTGATAACCATAATGATAAAACATAGACTTTCCTTCATCTAATACCAATAACTTATTACAAACACGAGCAATAAGATATCGATCATGACTTACCATTAAAATCGTTCCTGGATAATCAAGAAGAATTTTTTCAATTGTATTTTTATTCACTATATCTAAATGATTAGTAGGTTCATCTAAAATTAAAACATTGGGATTAGCATTTAAAATCTTACACAAACTAATCCGTACCTTCTCTCCTCCAGATAAATCTCCAATTTTCTTTTCAATTTCTTCTCCATGAAAATCAAACGCACCAAGTAATCTTCTAATCTCATCAACTGGCATCTTTGGAAAACTCTCATTAATTTCTTCATAAATTGTATGATGGATATTTAACTGATCAAAATTTTGGGAAAAATAACCAATCTTACATCTTTCTCCAAATCGAAATTTACCAGATAAAGGAGGAATCTTTCCCATTAAAGTTTTGACTAAAGTCGATTTTCCTATTCCATTTTCTCCAATAATTCCTAAACGATCTCCCCGTTCTAATTGAAAATTAAAACAACATAAACTCATCTCTCCATAGCCAATACTTAAATTCTTTACCTTCAAAACATCACGAAAACTCTTATCTTCCATCGTAAAATGAAAATGAAAAGTTCTAGTAGAAGCAGTCTCTGGTTTGTCTATCTTAACCATTCTCTCAATTTGTTTTAATTTAGACATTGCCATCGAAGCTTTTGTTGGTTTATAGCGAAATCGATTAGCAATCGCTGTAAGACGTTGAATTTCTTTTTCTTGTCTTTCATAATCTCGCAAATTCTTTTCATATTCTTCTTCTTTTTGTTTTAAATAAGCACTATAATTTCCAAAATATCTTTTTAATCCTCCATATTCAATTTCATAAATAACATTACAAATATGATCTAAAAACATTCGATCATGACTAACAACAAGAATAGCGTTAGGATAACTCTTTAAATATTCCTCCAACCATAAAATACTTTTAATATCTAAATGATTGGTAGGTTCATCTAAAATTAATAAATCTGGTTTAGAAAAAAGTAATCGCAATAAAGATAATTTAGTTAATTCCCCTCCCGAAAATTCACTTAAATATTTTTCTTTATCTAAATCAGAAAACCCAAACTTTAGAAGAGCACTTTCATATTCTCCTTGATAAGAATATCCTCCAAGTATTCGATATCTTTCATATAAATCATTATATAAATTAAAATCTTTTTCATGATATTCACTAGTCATTCTTTTTTCAAGTTCATTTAGTTTATCTTGAACGGTTAAAATCTCAGAGTAAGCAGAACGAATATAATCAATCATCTTAATCTTATCCGTATCTTGAATACTCTGCTCTACATAGCCAATCTTAAAATCTTTAGAAGAGTTTACTTCTACTTTATCATATCCATCTTCAATAGAATATTCTCCCACAATTGCTTTTAATAAAGTAGTCTTCCCACAACCATTTCTGCCTACCAAACCAATTTTTTCTTGATTTTTAATTTTAAACTGAATATCTTCTAAAATCACATTTCCTGAAATAGATACACTTCCATTTTTAATTTGATAAAACATCTTCATCACCTAACATTCTTAATTATTGTATCATAAACTGAGAATGTTTTAAAATTATCTCTGATAAAATTCTTTAATTTTTCTTTTTGCATAGCTAGTTTGAGCCTTAGAAATCCATTCTTCTCGAGGACCATGAGATAAATCATCTGTAATAATTCTCACCCTATCTTTATTCTTTAATACATAATCCAATGAAACAATAGAATCATTAACAAAAGCACCAATCATGGTATTTCCAATATCTTTTCCTAATTGATAAGCTAAATCAATTAAAGTAGATCCTTTAGGAAGTTCAACAATCTCTCCTTTCGTAGTATAAACATATACTTTATCAGAAAATAACTCTTCTTTTACTTTATGAACAAATTCCTGATTATCCATAAACATTGCATTAATTTCTACTAAAGACTGAAAAAATTGATACTTATTCTTTAACTCTTCTTGCATAATATCTCTAGCATGCCCTTTATTTATCGCCCAGTAAGCAGTTAATCCAAAAGAAGCAACTCTATCCATCTCATAAGTTCTAACTTGCGTTTGAACCAATCGATCATCACTACCAAAAACAGTTGTATGTAAAGATTGATACATATTAGTCTTAGGATTACAAATATAATCTTTAAATTTACTATTAATTGGATGATACTTTTGATGAATAAGTCCTAAAGTATAATAGCAATCTCTAACCTCTTCTACCATAACTTTTAAAGCTAATAAATCATGAATATCGGATAAATTATGTCCAGTATTTAATCGTTTATAAATTCCATAAATATTTTTTGTCCTTACTTTAATTTCATGATCAATTCCCTCATTATTCAAAATCTCTTGAATTTGAGATAACATCTCATTTAAGCATTCCCTACTTTCTCTCTCTACTCTTCCCTTTACTTCTTCTAATCTTTTATACATATCTGGTTTTAAATATTGTAAAGATAAATCTTCTAACTCCAATTTAATTCGATAAGCCCCAATATAATAAGCAAGAGGAACAAAGATTTCCATTGTCTCAAGTGAATTTTCTTTCTGTTTAAATTCTTTCTTAAATTGTAAAGTTCGCATATTATGTAATCGATCAGCCAATTTAATAATAATAATTCTAACATCTTCTGTAATCCCTGTAATAATCTTTCTCGTATTTGCATAATTTTGATCCTGCTTAGAAGAAAAATTCATTTTAGATAATTTAGTTACCCCATTCACTAACTTAGCAACATCTGAATTAAAATTTTCTTCAATATCCTCTTTACTAATTTTAGTATCCTCCAAGGTATCATGCAAAAGGCCTGCACAAATCGTATCACAATCAGCATGCATTTCTGCTAAAATATAAGCAACATTTAAAGGATGTATAATATAAGCGTCCCCACTTTGCCGATACTGTCCGTCATGCAAATAAGCTGCATATTGATATGCCTTTAAAATCATTTTTTTCTCTTCTTCAAGATACTCTTCTACTTTTTCCATTAAATCCACTAATTCAATTTTTTCCATTCTCTACCTCCAACAAAAAATCAGCATTAAAGCACCATAGCACCTTAATACTGATTAACATTCATTTTATTCCAGCATAAATCAATTGTATTTTTTATATTTTTCAAAAAGAAGATTTTATTCAAATTAAAATACTGATTCATACTTTCCCTCCATAATGAAATAATGTTGAATATCATTCTAACAACTCTAGAAAAAAAAGTCAAGAAAAAAAAAGAAAAAAAGAAAAAGATTACTCTTCTCCCTCGTTTGGATATTCATCTTCCCCTTTATTTAAAGAAGAATCCGTAGATGAAGAGTTATCTTTTTCTTCTGTATGATTAGAATCATTTTTAGAAGGTATCGTAGAAGAACTATCATTAACAACTCCCGTAACAATAACCTTTTGTATATCTTTAGCAACATACCCTTGATAAACAATTTCATAAGTAATATTATATGTTCCATTATCAAGAGAAGTAACATAAGATACTAAATCTCTATAATCATGATAAGATTTACCATTAACAGTAAATGTCTCTTTAACATTACTAGAAGTAACATCAGTCCCATTATAAGTTAAAGTATAACCAAAATAAGTAAATGCCTTAGAAGTATTTTTATTATAAGTTACCTCTGTTTTTCCTAATTTTAATTTTAATCCTTCTTGTTGATTAGAAGTTTCATTCTTAGAACTACTACTATTATTACTAGAAGAATTACTATTACTACTTGTTGAACTACTACCATGTGTTACTTTATTAGCCTGACTAGCATCAGCATCCACGGTTTCTTTATCTAACTTCTCCCCATCTAAAACACGTTGAATCAATTCATGAGCATAACTAACACTCTCCTCTGTAGGTTCCATAACATACGCTAATGAGGAAGGAGCAGAATAAGTATAATTCTTAGAATCACTACCATTTAAACTATTACTAACAATATTCCATTCATAATTTTTAGATAATTGCATCTTAACAAGAGAAGTTAATCTCGATATCTTCATATTCGTAACAAAACTATTGCTCATAGAATCAAGTAACTTACTATATTTAGTAATAATTGCCTTACTCGTACATTTATCAAAAATAGCCTTTAAAAGAGCTTGCTGATCTTTAACCCTCTGCCTATCCCCTGCTGCAAACGCTTTTCTTTCACGAGCAAAAGATAAAGCTTCTTCTCCATTTACTTCATTATACCCTTTTGTATAATGATAATTATCAATAGAAGTAAAAGTATAATCCGAATAAACATTTACCCCACCAATCGCATTAACAATATCAACAACACTACTAAAGTTTACTTTAACATAATAGTTAATATCAATATCTAATAAATCTTCAATAGTCTGAATAGACATATCAATCCCATACAAACCAGCATGAGTAAGTTTATCCCGATACCCACTTTTTCCATGAAGTTTTACATAATAATCTCTTGGAATAGAAGTAAGTAATATTTGTTGCGTAGCCGGATTAACCGTTACAACCATATTAACATCACTTCTAGAAACACTAGAAATCTCCCCATAAGTATCAATTCCACTAATATAAACATTAAATGGTGTCTTAGTAACATTAGTATCCTTAGAAATATCACTAGTCTTTTTCACTAAAACAAATCCATAAATCTTACGAATATAATCTTTAAAACTCTTACCATCAATCGTAATATTTTCATTCAAAATATCTAAATAAGAATTCTCAATCAAAATAGCATCTACTTTTTTATCCATTAAAGCATTAGCTAATTTCTCTGTATCATTATAATCCTTAGATTTTAATTCTTCCTTAGTCATTACCTTATTTAATGCTTCCTTAGTAATATCACTACCATCATCATAATAGCCTAAATTCTTTCCTGTAATATCCTTTAATTTTTTATAATTACTACTCTTTAACACTACAACAGAATAATTATAAGTTTTATAATTCAAATTTAAACTACTCATTAATCCTGTCGTTTTAGCCAAATAAAAATCTAAAAGACTAAATAACAAAATAACTAAAATCGACAAAAAAGAACCAAATTTTTTCTTCCTTCCCCGAAGCATCATCATAGATAAAACACCATCAATAACTAAAACAACCCCAATAATCACAACTAAATAAAAATTACTAAGTACATTTAAAAAGATTAAATTTCCCAGAAAAAAAAGTGTCACTATAAATAGTAAAAAAGAAATTAATTTATAAATAAATGGCACTTTCTTTTTCTTTTTTTCTCGCATAACATCACCTTTTCTCATTTGTACTATCGTAACACTTCTTTTTTTATAAGTCTATGAATTAAAAATAATTATTTCCACTAGACACATATTCTGTCAAGTAACTACTTTACAAATTTTTCAAAAATCTTAAATCCATCTTTCAAGAAAACTTTTAATGTTTTATTTATTTTCAAACTAACATTAGTAGTAGTTCTTGTTAAAGAATTAGAATAATCTACCGAAGTATTTTCTAAATAATCATTTAAATCAATTTCATTTCCTTTTTGAATATCTGCCTCAAACTTTTTCATCTGTTCCTTAGTTAAATTTTTCTTTCTTTGTAAATTATATTCATAATAACCAGTCTTTTCAATCAAATAAGCTCCCATAAAAGCAAAAAAGAAAGACAAGAAAATAAACTTAAAGATTTTTTTATGTTTCATCTAGCCTTCCCCCTTTATATATTTAGCCAAAACATCAGAAATTGCTGAAACAGTATGGTAAACTTCTTCAACAGTATTTTCTACTCCTCCCAACTCAATCAATAAAGTATTAGAATCAAAATCTTGATTATAAACTCCATTTACTTTTGGCCCAGTTTTAAGCATAATTCCTCTAGAAAGTCCAGGATAATATTGATCAAACAATCCATTTAACTGACTAGCAAGACGATAATTTCCTTCCCAAGTAGCATAATCCTTTCCTACAACAAATAAAATCTTAGCATAATTTTTATTATAAATTGAAGCCAAAGTATAATTCCTAGAAACACTATCACGATGAAGATCAATAAAATACTTTAAAGAAGAATAAGCCTTTTTCTTTTCTTCCATTAATTTCCGAGAAGCCTGATAAGAATAAGAATAATCCCATCCATTTTTCCTTAAAATATCACTCATATTAGCTTCCTCTACTAATGAAGAAATTCCCAACTTATTTAAATTTTCTCTCAAAACATAGCTAGCCATCATAACATTAGGTGTAATTCCATAAATGTCCAAATTCTCACTACTATAATTTTCTAATTGATGAGAATTATAAAGATAAACAATCGGATCAGTCGTACTCTTAGGATTAGGATCTTGAATATAATCACTAATCTCCTTTAACTCTTCCATATCACTATAATCATCATTATATTCTAAGCTAATTGTCTTTGTATTATTCTTAATCTTAGTTATATTATCTCCTAAAATACTTCCATTTAATATCGTTTTAGGATCACGAAAATCAATATGAAAAAGAAACTTCATAGTCAAATTAACCAAATTAGTTGTTTTATACTGAGATAAAATATTTGCATTTCCAGTAGAAACAAGCAAATTTACAAATTCTTCATTAGAAATTTTAGGAGATTTCTTCATCGAATAATAAAAAGTATAAGAAAAACCTAAATAAATCAAAAGAGAATAAAAAAAGATTCTCCATCGCCTCCTTCTCTTCTGTTTTGATTTATTTTTTAAATTCATTCTCTTTATCCCCATAATATCACCCAATATTAATATAAAAAAAGATAACCTAAAATATTGTCGAGGAAAGAGAAAAGAAAAAACTATATCTAAAAAATTTAAATATAGTTTAAACAAAACATCACGAACAATTATTCATCACTTAATAACCACTCAATAATATTCATTACTTTTATTCCATTATAATCCCTACTAATTGGCTTGTCCATTGTTAAAATAATCTTTTCATAATTATCATTAATACTTTCTAAACTTCGAATTTCTCTTTCTTTAACTTCATCATTTAATAATGTCTTTGTAACCTGAAAATATTTAATATCATTAGGATTTTCAGCTACAAAATCAACTTCATAATCATTTGTTTTTCCTATATTAACTCGGTACCCTCTTCTTAAAAGTTCCAAATAAACAACATTTTCCAATAAATGTCCCTCATCTATATTTCTAAACCCTAATATAATATTTCTTATTCCTGTATCAGAAATATAATATTTCCCTAATGTCTTTAATAAAGACTTACTTCTAATATCAGTCCTATCTGCTTTATACATAATAAATGATTTTTCAAGCATATTTAGATAATTATCAATGGTTTGATGATTAGATTTTTCTACAATCTTATTACTATTTAAATAATCACTAATCTTATTGGCGGAAATAGGACTTCCTATATTGGTAACAAGATATTTAATAATATTTTCCAAAAGAGCAGAGTCCTTAATATTATTTCTATCAATAATATCTTTTTTTACAATCGTATTATAAATATCATTCAAATAAGTTAAAACCAATTCATCATTATTTTTAATCAATGTAATAGCAGGAAGTCCTCCATACCTTAAATATTCATAAAACTTATCCTCTATATTTTGATTATCATACTGATTAAAAACTAAATATTCCTTAAATGATAATGGATACATCTTTATCTCAATATATCTTCCCGATAGTAATGTAGACAACTCAGAAGATAAAAGATAAGCATTAGATCCAGTAATATAAATATCAATATCAAAATCAACTTTAAAAGAATTAATTGCCTTCTCCCAAGCTTCAACATTTTGTACTTCATCTAATAATAAATATACCTTATCTTTTCCTATTCTCTTCTGAATATATTGATACAAATCCTTATAATTTTTAATATCATCATACATAGCAGATTCAAAATTAATATGAATAATATTTTCCTCTTTAACATGATGATGAACCAAATAATCCTTAAACATCAATAAAAGCGTTGACTTCCCACTTCTTCTGACTCCAGTTATTACTTTAATAAATTCTGTATCTTTAGCATCTATCATTCTTTTTAAATATTTTTCTCTTATTATCATCATTACATCACCAAACTCATCATATCACATCCAAAAAAGTTTTGCAAGTTTATTTGCAAAATTTCTGTTTTTTACCTATTTTTGCAAATGGTTACTCTTTCGATTTCTCTTATATCGATATGCTTGAAAAACATATCGGAAAGAATAAACCATCACAATAAACAATACAAAAATAGTTCCATATAAAACAGGATGATAAAATTTTAAATCTTGATCTAAATAAACATCATAAGTAGATAAATTATCATTCTCATACATAATCTTTACCGTACCAAGCTTATCTCCCTTTTTCATCTTATAATTAATTTCATCAACACCATCAAATACATATTTAATTCTATTTCTTCTAATATCATTAGATAAATATAAAGAAACATCTTTATCAGCAACTAAAGAATATTCTTTATCATGCCCCCACTTAATAGGAATATTTCTAATCTTCTGTCCTTTTTTCAAAACTACCCGATATCCATAATTAGTACTATAATAATCATAAATCTCTAAACTATCCCGAACAGCATTAGATCTACTCTTAGTACTAGCTCCTAAAGTAATAAGTAAATAATTCACATCATCAATTGTCGAAGTAGAAGCAAGACAAAGACCAGCTCCATCAGTAAAACCACTCTTCGCTCCAGTAATCTGACTAACATCTAAACCATAAGATTTAGAATAACTAACCAAAGTTGTTTTTACAGTTTTATTTAAACATTCAATTTTATATTCTCTTGCTGTAAATACCTCTTTAAATGTCTTATTTTTCAAACTATAAATCAAAAGTTTAGCCATATCACTAGCCGTAGAATAATTATTATCGCTATCCATACCAATTGGATTATCAAAAAGCGTATGATCAAGTTTTAATTTTTTAGCTTCTTCATTCATTAATTCAACAAACTTATTAACACTTCCACTAGTAGAAACAGCAAGAGCATTTACTGCATCTGCTCCACTAGGAAGCATAGAGCCATATAATAAATCCTTAATTGTAGGTTTATCTCCTTCTTTAAAACCTACTTGTGTATATTCAGAAATTCCCTTTAACATATCTTTAGTAATTACAACTTCCTTAGATAAATCATCATTATGCTCAATCGCCGTAATAACAGTCATAATCTTAGTTAAACTAGCAATCTGTAATTTCTCATCACTCTTTAACTCATATAATACTTTATTTTCATTCATATTATACAAAATCACACTCTTAGAAGTAATATTAAACTCCTCTGCATAAACACCATTCACCCAAAACAACATCAAAATAAAAAATACTTTAAAAGTTCTCTTCATTATCTTCATAGAACCGCCCTCCTATATCTTACATCTATTTTAACACAAATAAGAAAAAAACTCCAATATTAAAAAAAGAACTATTTTCTTAAAACAATTCTTTTTTTCTGTAATTTATCTTTTTTTAAATATTCTTGATAAGCTAAATTTAAATAATCAATTTGCTTTAAAATAGGATCTAAATATTTTTGATATCCATTATCATAATGATATCGAAAAGCTTCTTGTAGTTTTTCTAATAAATCTTCATATAAAAAGCCACTTTCTAATAAAGATAAATAATAATGAATATAACTAACAATACTCTTAGGATTTTTTCTTCCCATAACGGGATGAATCTCTCTTGATTGAAAATCATAATAATAAGTAATTTCTAATTCTTGCATCTTCTTCCTCCTTGCTGGAATTGTATCATATCACAACAAAAGGAAAAATACAAGCATTATTTAATTACCGAAACAAAAGTAGTAGATGAAGTATTATCAGAAGCAAACCCCTTATAATCCTCACTAAGTTGAATTAATTTTTTTAATTTATTTGTTTTACTTTGAATTTTATCCGCATATCCCACTAAAGTAGAAATTCCTTCTTGATTATAAGTAGAAATTCCTGATTTTAAAGTAGAAGTACCTGATACTAAACGATTCTCTCCTTCTAATAATTGATTTGTTCCTTGATATAAAGAAGAAATACCTTCCGTAATCTTCTTACTACTACTATATAAAGTATTTGAACCACCCTCTAATTCTACTAAACCATTTCTTAAGGCTAATAACTGTTCCTTCACCTTAGAAGATGTTGTTGTTAAAGTAGAACAAGTCGTATCAATTGCTTGATTATTCATGGAAAGCAAATAAATCAAATTGTTATTTCCCTCATAAGTATTTTTTAAAGTTACCAAATTCTTCTTTGTTCCCTCATCTAATGGTAAACTCATAATCTCTTCTACACTCTTATTTGCCAAATCATAAATATCATACTGTGCTTTCAAAGAATCATTTGTTGTAGATAACTTACGAATAGCCTCATTATTTTTTTCCTTTAAAGTACTTAATTGATTTAAACTCTCTGTTAAAGATTCTGTAGATAAAGAATTAGATGAAGCATCAATAGCAGAAATAATTTGATTAACCCCTTGATTTAAATCATAAGCTCCTTTTGTTAATTCTTCCATATAATTTTTTACAACATTTAAATTCTTACTAATTTCATTTGTTCCATTAAGTAATTGCATAGCTCCACTCTCTAATTCAGAAGCCCCATTTTCGATAGTATCCATATTACTCTTCAATAAACCTACTTTACGATATACATCATCCAATCGATTTAATACTTCTAAATCTGTATTCTCAATTAATTTAGGAGTAGATACCATATAAATCGTAGGTTGTTTATATTTTTTTGTATCAAAAGTAATAATAATCTTATCCATATCTTTAAATTCATCTATCGAAGTACTTTCATACAACCCAGGAGCAGCAATACCTACCAAAACAAACTTATTACCACTATTCACAACTTTACCATTAGAAACCATAATATTCTCTTGGTTCTTATCTAACATTGCTCCCAATGTAACAACAAATGGAGTATATAATTCTTCCCCATCAATATTATGTTTATCAGTATTCTTTAAAGAAATTTCAATTTTAACATGACCAGACTTACCAACTAATTCTTTATTATTAATTTCTTTACCACCTAAATAATACTTAACAGAAGTTTCAATAGGTAACTCCTTCTCAAAATCTCCCTGATAAAAAATATCTTTTCCCTTATATGCCCAAGTCAATTTCTTATTATCTAGAGTAAAAGTCTCCTTCCCATTAATATTTAAAATCTTCTTTAATTCCGTAGTATCTTCTACCGAAGTATTTTCCATCTCACTCAAATGATTTGTAACAACAGTTTTAAATCTCGTCCCATCAGCATTCAAATTAGAATAAACCGCCTCTTCCTTTGTCAAAGCAAAAACTTGAAATGGCGTTGCAATAATACTAAGTGCAACAATACTAGTAACTAATCTTTTATTCATAACAATTCCTCCTTCATATTTTTTGTTGTCTTAATAATTAAACGATCAAAAATTAATAATAATGATGGCAAAATCAAAATAACAACCAACATACTAATAATTGAACCTCTTGATAACAATTTACAGATTGAACCAATCAAATCAATCTTAGAATAAACCCCAACCCCAATCGTTGCAGCAAAGAAACATAAAGCACTAACAATAATCGAAGGTACAGTAAAACGTAGTGTTTCCTCCATCGCCATATATTTATCTTTCGTATTCTTTCTTACCGATAAGTATTTTGATGACATTAAAATTGCATAATCAATTGTTGCTCCTAACTGTATTGTCCCAATAATAATAGAAGCAATAAATGGCAACGAAGTATTCACATAAAAGGCAACACTCATATTCGCTAAAATAGCAAACTCAATAGCACTAATCAAAATAACTGGCAAACTAATAGATTTTAAAACCAAAAGCATAATAATAAATATTAAACCAATCGATACATAATTAACATTCTTAAAATCAATATCACTAATTTCTGTTAAATCCTTCATCAAAGGTCCTTCTCCTGCCACAATAGAACTTTTATCATACTTTTTAACAATCTTATTCACTTCATTAATTTGCTGATTTAATTCAGAAGTAGCAATATCATAAGTAGAATTCAAAAGAACTAACTGATATTGATCACTTTCCATAAATTGAGTAAGATTATCTGGTAACACTTCAACAGGAAGACCAAAATCCAAAATACTAGTAGGACTAAGTACCAAATCAATTCCCTTTATCTTTTTTAATTGATTAACTATCTCTTCCTTAGAAGAAGCATCAAGATTCTTATCCAAAAGAACAATCTCAGGAGAAACAATATTAAACTCTTTCTTTAAATTAGAATTTGCAATACCAGAAGCCAAAGTACTTGGTAAAGACTTATCCAAATTATAATAAACTTTTACATGCTGATTTCCATAAATAGCAGGAATAAGTAAAATTAAAAAGATAACAATAATAAGACGATAATGATGAATAGAAAATTTTTGTAATCTCTTAAACTCTGGCAATAAACTTTTATGTTGAGTCTTTTCAATCAACTTATCACAAACCAACAAAAGTGCAGGAAACAAAGTTAAAACGCAAACTAAACCACATAAAACTCCCTTAGCCATAACAAGACCAATATCTCTACCTAAAGTCAACTTCATCATACAAAGAGCTAAAAATCCCGCAATAGTAGTTAAAGAACTTCCTAAAACAGAATGAAAAGTCTCTGTAATAGCTTCCTGCATAGCCTCTTTCTTATCCTTAAATTGCCCCTTCGCTTGAATATATTTATGATACAAAAAGATAGAAAAATCCATCGTTACTCCTAATTGAAGAACAGCACTAATTGCTTTAGTAATATAAGAGATCTCTCCTAAAAAAATATTAGTACCCATATTATATAAAATAGCTACCCCAATATTACCAAGTAACAAAAAAGGAATAACAAAAGAATCAGTCGCTACAGTAAGAACCACCAAGCAAAGAATAACCGCAATAATAATATACGCTAACATCTCGCTATTAGAAACATCTCTAGTATCTAATACCATCGCACTCATACCACTAACAGAAGAAGCATCTCCAACAACACTTCTAAGTTTTTCAACAGCCTTCATCGTTACTTCATCAGAAGTTCCATTTTCAAAAGTAACAACAATCACATTCTTCTCATCCTTATGTAATTTCTTTAAAACATCATCTGGTAAAATATCCATAGGAACAGTAGTATCTGTTACATCAACCAAACTAGCAACCAAATTAACAGAATCAATTTTCCTAATCTTATCTTCTAGCTTTAACATATCATAATTACTCATTTTATTAACCGTAACAAAAGAAAAAGCCCCAATTCCAAAATCATTAGTTAAAATATCTTGCCCCTTAATTGTCTCAATATCACTAGGCAAATAAACCAAAATATTATAATTAATCTTCGTATTAACATAGCCAATCAAAGAAGGGATCAATAAAAGTAATGCTACTATCACTACTAAAATACTATGATTAGTAATAAATTGATTAATTTTTTTCATCATAATTACCTCCATTCGTTAGATATCATATTACAAGAAATAGAAAAGTTCACTAACAAAAGAAGATTAATGTATATTATTCAACATTTGTCTATTAATTGTTGTATAAATAAACAATTTTTGTTGCATAACTTTACAAATGTTTGTTTAATGAATATAATGATAAAAGGTGATGAAAAAATGAATAAAAAGACAGATTTAAGAATTATAAAAACAAAAAATAATCTTTATCAAACCCTAATAAAACTAATGAGCGATAGACCATTCGAAGAAATAAAAGTATCAGATATATGTGAAAAAGCCCTAGTAAATCGTTCTACTTTCTATTCACATTATTCAGATAAATACGAACTACTCTCTTCCTATATTGATACATTAAAAGAATCTCTAGAAAAAGAATTAGAAAAAAATACTAGCATCAAAAATACAAAAGAATATTACTTAGAAATGATTTCTCTATTTCTCGATCATGTAGAAGAAAAGAAAGAAAATTATGTTGCTATTGGAAAAACAAACAAAAACGGAATCCTGATGGATATGATATACGACACATTCAAAAAAGAAATTATAGAAGGAATAGACAAATCAGAACAAAAAGTAAAAATACCTAGTAACTTTGTTGCTACCTTCTACTTAGGAGCAGTATTTAGTGCCGGAACCGAATGGCTAATGAGTGATTTTAAATATACCAAAGAAGAAATGTTAAATTATCTTAACATTTTAATACCAGATGGCTTAGAAATTGCTAATAAAAAGTAAAATACTTAAATTTATTTTTCCAAACAAAAAAGCAAGGAACAAAACCTTGCTTTTTTTATTATTAAATTTCTTCAATTTTCATAAAGTTTGTAATCTTATTACCTGTATTAGGAAATCCTCCAGTAATAATAACGTGATCTCCCTTATTTAAATTAGCAAACGAAATAGCTTTTTCTTTTCCGTCATTAACTACTTCATCAGTTGAATTATATTCTTTAACTAAAACTGGATATACCCCATAATTAAGTGCTAACTCATGAGCAACTTTTTCATTAGGAACTGTTGCTAAAATTGGAGCAATTGGTCTTAAATTACTAATCTTTCTTGCAGTATGTCCAGACATTGTTGCTGCAACAATAACTTTAGCTTCAATATCATTACTAGCAGTAACAACGCTCTCAGCAATAATAGAAGTAATATCTTTTTCAGTATTAACAAAACTATCATTTTCAAAACGACAATAACTTTCTACACTCTCACAAATTTCATTCATTTTTTGAATAGTCTCAACTGGATACTCACCCATAGTTGTTTCATCACTAGTCATAATTGCATCACAACCTTGAAGAACTGCATTAGCAACATCAGTAACCTCAGCATTAGTAGGACGAATATTATGTTTCATTGAACTCATCATTTGAGTAGCCATAATAACACCCTTACCTTGTAAATGACATTCATCAATCATCATTTGTTGATAAAGAGGTAAATTCTCAACACCAGTTTCAATACCCAAATCTCCACGAGCAATCATAATATAATCACTCATCTCAACAATCTCTTTTAAATTATCTATAGCATATTGAGTTTCAACTTTAGAAATAATTTTCATATTAGGCTTACCAAATTGAGCACATAATTTTTTTACTTCTTGAACATCATCAGCACTATTCACAAAAGATAATGCCAAATAATCTCCATCATGTTCACAAGCATATTGAATATCTTTCTTATCATCTTCAGATACAAATGGAATATCTAACTTAATACCTGGAATGCAAACTCCACGACGAGACTTAATTGTTCCTCCATTAATAATACGACAAACAACCTCATTATCTAAAACTTCTTCTACAACTAGTTTATAAAAACCATCATCTAAAAGAACACTCATCCCTACCTTCAAATCTTTAACAATATTACGATAGTTAAATGAAATTTGTTCTTTATTTCCTTTGTCCTTTAAATCTTCTTCAACAATACGAATAGTACTTCCTTCTACTAATTCAATATAATCTCCATCAAAAGTACAAGTTCTTAAATCTGGTCCTTTTGTATCATAAAGAATAGCAATATTTGTTCCTAATTCATCATTAGCTCTCTTCACTAAATCTTCATCCTGTTTTCTTTCTTCTAATGTAGCATGAGAAAAGTTAATTCTAGCAACATTCATTCCTGCCTCTACAATTCCCTTAAATTTCTCCCAACTTTGTGTAGCAGGACCAATACTACAAATAATCTTTGTCTTTTTCATTATCTTTCAACTCCTTCTTCTGAAACATTTCTAATTGTACTATACTTAAGTAGATAGTGTCAATATTTTAATTTGATATTAACTTTATGTTATCGTCTAGTTTTTCTTCTCGCTATTTTCTTCTGTCTCTTCTTACGATGATATAATTTAATTCTTGCAGAAAGATAAAGAATTCCTGCACCTATTCCTATTTTTCTGGTAAAATCTATCTCATGATTTAATCGAGAAAATTTCTTTTCAGCGTGAGGGACTTCTTGCTCGTAATCATAATATCCATAATTAATATCTACATGATTAGAAATTCCTTCCATAACACCTTTAGAACTAATTTGCTTAATTTCTACTTTTTCATCATTAGAAACATGAAGAGAAGAATCATCACTTAAAGAAATAACTTTATCATAATATTTTCCTCCAGCAACCCAACAAGATAAATTTTCTAATTGTCCTTCAGTTGCTTCATTCAAATTTTGATATAAATCTTGACTACAATATATACCAGGAGTATATCCCATTAACTTAATTTCTTCTTCCCAAGTTTGAATAAACTTCTGATAAAAATCTTTATTTTGAACATATTCCTCTGAAGTATTTAACTGCCAAAAATCTGTTTCTAAATCCAAATATACAGGATAAGTAACCTCAATCCCTTCTAATTTCTTTTTCACATAAGAAATTTCTTTCTTTAATTCATCAATGGTAGTAGCTCTAGAAAATATATAAAATCCCATAGGAATATTATTCTTCATACATCCCATTACATTTGCACTAAAATAAGGATCTGCATCATTTTTAGCAAAATCTCTAATCTGAATAATAGCATAATTAGCATCAACCTTCTCCCAGTCTATCTCATTTTGCCATAAAGAAACATCAATCCCCAATTTAGGATAATTAGATAAATGTCTTCTTGTTTGATAATTTAAAGAAGGAATTTGAATAATATCTCCATCCTTAAGAGATGAAAGTGGAAAATTTAGCCCATTATATTCTTTTAAGTCATTGACAGAAAGGCCACAAGATTTAGCAAGTTTTTGAAAATCAAAAGAATCATCATAAACAACATATTCATCATCCAAAATAAGGGATTTAAGATTATCATGATTTTTTGTAATCTCACCTGCTAATTCCTTAGCTGCATATAAATATTTAACGCTACCATTTTCAGAAAAACTACTTTTCATTTGACTGTTCCTATTATCATCTTTATAAAAAGTATAACACTCATCTGCTACTTTTTTTAATTCTTCTTGAGTAATATTTTCTTTTTTTCCATATATTCCTACAGCAATATGACTATCACTAAGTTTTTGAATAACAGATTTTATCGTGAAAACAGCTTCATCATAGCGTAAATTAGGATTATTAAAAATAGAATCAATATCAAGATAGACAGGATAGGAAATAGAATATTCCTGAACCAATTTCTTAACAAAAGAAGCATCTAAATAAGCTTCTCCCATAGTATTTGAGTCAGTTGAAAGAATTAATCCAACATCTATCCCATTTTTCTGACAGTAATTTAACTTTTGCTTTAAAAAATAACAACCATCTGTATCATGATCTCCAATATCCAACAAAAGAAAATTTTCTTTACCTACTCTTTTTAAAAGATTATTATTAAAAAGATTTAAATCTAAATATCCAACACTATATTCAGAATTAGCATTCACTTGACCATTTTTCTTCCTCTCACGAATAACCAAAACACCAGTTCCAATTGTAACTGTCGCCAAAACAGCAGCAATAAATCTAGGATATCGACATAATCTATATTTTTTCTTCATTGTAAAACCTCCTCATATAGCATAAAATCTAATTCTTTTAGTAATCAAATCTCTTTTCATTTTTCCTTTTTATCTAAAGTAATAATTTTATTTCCAACATCAAATTAAAAAAGTCTAAACAAGAAAAAAGCATATTTTCAAATTAGAAGATACGCTTTTCATCTATTAAAACTTTATTTCTTAATTTCTTTCTTTTCCAAATAATTGAATTAACCTCAAGAATATATTAATAAAATCAAGATATAAATCAAAAGCCCCATAAACTGCCATTGCCTCATCACTACTATCATAGCGAGTAATAATCTTTTGTACATCATAAGCAACATAAGTAACAAAAATAGCCAAAACAGCAACACAAATAATCATATCTAATGTACGATTCATCAAAAAGATATTGATAACCTCTAAAATAACTGATCCAAGTAAACCAACTAATAAATAAATACCATACCTAGATAAATCAAATCGACCACTTTTACCTAATAAAGCAAACACCCCAAAAACAAGAGCACTCGCTAAAAAAATCCAAATAATACTAGTCAACTCATACACAACAAATAAACTAGAAAAAGTTAACCCAGTCAAAGCACTATAAGCAAGATAAAGACCTTTCGCTAACCCACTAGCCATCTTATGAATACGAGCAGAAAGCCAAATCGCAACTCCAAATTCTAACAACACAATAATTAAATAAGTAGATCCACTAAAAATAAACGATAATGCCGAAATACTAGTACTAACAATATACGCTACTAAAAAAGTAACCAAAAGTCCTATTCCAAACCAACTAAATACTTTCGATAAAAATTTATTATTCATAATAATCCCTTCTTTCTAAACAGTAACCAAACACCCTAATAATTATTCATAAGTACTAGTAATTCCATAATATTCTTCCAAAGAAACATATTCATCATTTTGATAAAGTTTTTTAGCAAGAGAAGTACCTACATATCTTAGATGCCAAGACTCGTATTGATAACCAGTATATTTTTCTGCTCCTTTAGGAAAGCGAATAACAAATCCATAACGATAAGCATTCTCATGTACCCATTTTCCTTCATCAGTATTAGCAAAAGAATCATCAATACTATTTAAATCAAAACACATTCCTGTTTGATGTTCAGAGTGCCCTGGTCTAGAAGAATAAGTATCAGCTCCTGCCTTTCCACTAGTAGAAACATACTTATCATAAAGATTAACCTGATACTTATAAGAACGATATCCACTAGCAATATAAATATTTAACCCTAATGCCTTAGCATCACTTTGCATCAATAAAAAAGCTTCCATTGCCTTCTTATCAATACAATCATTACATCTCTCTCCAACTACAGAGTGATAAGGATCTTCAGGTTGATAATCTTCAGGAATACCATAAGTCTTATTCGCAATCACATTTCCATCAATATAAGCAGTTTTATTCTTAATTATCAAAGTATATCCCTTTTCTGTAACATATTCTCCATCAGATAAAGCATCAAAGGAAATAGAATTAACTGGAGCCTTCTCTAAATCTTTTGTCACCTTACTTGTATCATTTGCCTCTTTCTTCTCTTTCTTTATCTCAGTTGAATTACTCTTCTCCTTACCTTTCATATTTTTATCATAATTTATCACAATTATTCCTCCTACTACTATCATAAGAAGAAAAATCAAAATTAGAACATTACCAATCTTTAGCCTTACCTTCTTTTTTCTTTTCATCATACCCTTCTTCCTAAAAGTAAAAAACTTTAATCCTCCTCTTTCAAAAAGATAAATAATATCATAAAGGATTTTTATTTTTTGTCAAGTTTTTACCTATTTTTAAATAAAACATTATTTCACTAACAAACTACTCCCCGTCATTTCTTTAGGAATAGGTTGCCCCATCAAATCCAAAATCGTAACAGCAATATCACCAAGCTTACCCTTTCTCAAATTTACTTCATGAGAAAGAACAATAAATGGAACAACATTCGTTGTATGCTGAGTATTTATACTTCCATCATCATTAATCATCACTTCACAGTTTCCATGATCAGCAGTAATAATTACATCATATTCCTCTAAATCAACACGAGAAATAATTTTTTCAATACATTTATCCAAAGTCTCAACCGCCATAACAGCAGCATCATAATTACCTGTATGACCAACCATATCTCCATTAGCAAAATTTAAAATAATCAAATCAGGATGATTACCATTAACCTCTTTTAGCAAAGAATCAGTAATCTCATAAGCACTCATTTCAGGTTTTAAATCATAAGTAGCAACTTTAGGAGAAGCAATTAAAATTCGAGAAGCTCCTTTTAAATCTTTCTCTACTCCCCCATCAAAAAAGTAAGTTACATGAGCATATTTCTCTGTCTCAGCAATACGAAGTTGAGTAAGACCTAAAGTACTAGCATACTCTCCTAATGTCTTCACTAAATCTTCTAAATGAAACATAGGAACAGATTTTACCTCATCACTAACCGGCATCAAAGTAGCCATCGCAATATTACTTAATACCTTTCTTTCAAAGCCATGATTTTCTACATTTGTAAGACAACTTGCTAACTCTCTAACACGATCAGGTCTAAAGTTTGCAAAAACAATCCCATCATTATCGCCAATCAAACCACCACGATTAATAGTAGCAGGAACAATAAATTCATCAGTAATATTATTCTTCTGATTATCTTCCCAAGCATCAATTGCCGTAGAGTAAGTCTTCTCACTACCAACAGTCATAGCATCATAAGCAAGTTTTACCCGATCATAATTATTATCTCTATCCATTGCATAATATCTTCCACTAATACTAGCAACACTTCCCAATCCTAACTCTCGAAATTCTTCTTCTAAAGCTTCAATATACTTCTTTCCAGAATAAGGACTAGTATCTCTACCATCAGTAAAAATATGAAAATAAACATTCTCTATTCCATATCTCTTAGCCGCCTCTAATATTGCATAAAAATGACGAATATGAGAATGAATTCCTCCATCACTAAGTAATCCCATAACATGCAATTTACTACAATTTTCTTTCACATGATCAAAAATACTTAGAAGTACTTTATTCTCATAAAAAGAACCTCCCTTAATTTTAGCATTAATTAAGCCTAAAGGTTGATAAACAATCCTTCCAGCTCCAATATTCATATGTCCTACTTCGCTATTTCCCATTTGACCAAAAGGAAGACCAACAGCTTCACCACTTGCCTCCAAAGTCGTATTAGGATACTCTTTCATCAATCTCTCAATTGTTGGCTTAGAAGCATGATAAAACGCATTCCCATATTCCTTCTCACTAATTCCTACGCCATCTAATATACATAGTAACACTTTCTTCATCTTAATCCTTCTTTCTATAAACAGGGAGTGAGGCTACTACTATCCTTATATTTATAAGCATTAGGTTTAGTAAATTCAATAACCCCATTAAACGCATTTCCATCGCTATCTTTTTTATTTTCATCATTTACATCTAACAAATCTAAAGTAATATAACAAGAATTTTTATTGTTCAATTTTTTATAAATTGCATTCTTATGATCTGTTACATAAAGTTCAGCCGCACTCTCTAACAACTTTTTCTTAGTAGCATCTTGCTTAACTTTAGTTCTTTCTAAAGAAGAAGAAATACTAGGAATCGCTATTGACATAATCGCAGTTAAAATAACTAAAGCAGCTAATAGTTCTATCAAAGTAAAACCTTTATTATTTTTCATTACCGGATTTTTCATTTTCTCACCTTACCTAGGTTTATTATAATTTATTTTTGAAGAAAAAACAATATTGAATTTAACAACTATGTATGATAAGATAAGAATATACAAAATGGAGTGTATATAAATAAGTAAACGAGTTAAATAAAAAGGAGTATTTAAATGAGGAAAAAATCAATTGATAAAAAAGGATTTAGTCTAATTGAATTATTGGCAACTATCTTAATTATTAGTATAATCCTTGGTACTGGAATAACATTTGTTACAAAAACTATCAATAAATCTAAAGAAAGGTCACAAGTACTTGCTCTGAATAACATTAAAAAAACAGCAAATACTTACGTTGAGGAATATTCTAACGATATTGCTTGGATTAAAGAAAAAAATAATAGTAATAGTTATTCCTGCATTTCAGTTAATTCATTAATAAATAAAGGCTATCTCTCTGATAAAGATATTTCCTCTCAAGCAGGAATTTCATCATCAAAATATGTTATAATTAGTCGAGATCAAAGTAAAAATATTGTTAGTCAAGAAATAGATACAAACAATAAATGTTCTCAAAATATTCAAAAAGTAGAAATACCTACTGCAAAGAAATATTGTAATAATCTTTACTATAATGGAAGTGAACAATTATTGGTAACAACTTCCAGTAGTGAATTTACTATCGATCAAAATCAAATCAAAAAAACAGATGCAGGAAATTATACTATCACAGCAAAGCTAAATTCTAACAATCAAATTAACAACAAAACATATACATGGAGTGATGACACAACAGCAGACAAAACTTTTACTTGTACAATAAAAAAGCAAGTACCAAAATTTAATATCGCAGGTCCCACTCAAGGAGAAACCGGAAAAAGTCTAATTGATACCAAAATCAGCTTGAGTAGTAACATTCCAGGAACAATACAAATAAAAAGTTCTAATAAAGTAATTGCAACAGCTATTTTGGATACAGATAACAAAATAGTAGCTAATACTTTAAAGGATGTAACCATTAAAAAATATGCTACAAAATCTTCAACTACATACATAACATTTACACTAACTCCTACAGATTCCAAGAATTACGCAGAAACTACTACTATATATACCATTGGAAAAATAAAATTAATTTCTGTGTCGAAACCAACATGCAACAAAAATTTATATTACAATTTTGGATATCAAAACTTAATTGCTCCTGCTTCACAATACACTCTTCTAAATAATATCCAAAAAGAAGAAGGAGAATACAATGTTACAGCAAAACTAAAATATGGGTACATATGGAAAGATGATAATAGCACAAATGATTATCAAACAAAATGTAAAATAGAAACAGCAACATTACAACTTAGTTACAACGACAACGGTGGTTCTGGTTGTAGTACTCAAAAGAAAGCAATATATTTTAATAAACCATATGGAACTTTAACAACTCTATGTACTCCATCAAGAACTGGGTATACATTTAATATTTGGAATACAGAGAAAACTGGAAAAGGAACAAATGTAAAAAACGAAACTATTGTTACTTCTAAAACTAATCATACAATTTACGCACAATGGAAAGCAAATACATATACAATTAAATACAATGGAAATGGTGGTACAGGAAAAACCAATAATAGTGTTCATACATATAATGTATCAAAAAAATTAACAGCTAATGGTTTTTTTAAAACCGGATACACATTTAATGGATGGAACACAAAAATCGATGGTTCTGGAACAAGCTATTCTAACCAACAATTCATTAAAAATCTATCTTCAACTAATAATGCAACCATTACTCTTTATGCACAATGGAAGGCAAAAACATATACGATTAAATACAACGGAAACGGTGGTACAGGTAGTACTGCTGACAGTATTCACACATACGATGTAGGAAAAAAATTAACAGCTAACGGTTTTTCTAAAACTGGATACACATTTAATGGATGGAACACAAAAACCGATGGTTCTGGAACAACTTATTCTAACCAACAACCCGTTAAAAATCTATCTTCAACTAATAATGCAACCATTACTCTTTATGCACAATGGAAGGCAAAAACATATACGATTAAA
>CAKPHZ010000009.1 GCA_934162265.1 uncultured Bacilli bacterium
TGGGTGCAAAATAATTGCACCCATTCGATTAACTACCAGTTATACACAAAAATCGTAGTTTCCTTATAAACAAAAAAAGAAATCACATTTCTCTTTTTTTTATCACATAAAGAATAGATACAAAAAGACCAATCACCACAATAACATAAAATTCCCGAAAAAGAACAATTGGTGAAACAAAAAAAGAAAGAATAACCATAATAATTGTCCTAATAATAAAGAAAATTAAGCATATCTTTTTACTATTTTTTAATGTCATTATCTTAGATAATGGTTCAAGAATTCCCTTTAATACAAGAATTGAACTAATAAAAATTAACACTAAAGAAACAAATTTTTGTTCAATACTTGCAAGTACAATAAGTAACATAAATAAAATAAAAAACAAAATAGACATATACTCTCAACTCCAATTCCTATCTACTAGAAAAGTATATCATAAATAAAGATTAAAAAATAGATATTTGATTAAATTAGGTATCCACCATATTACTTTTTCCCTATTTCTAATATACTATTACTAGGTAGGTGATATACATATGTATGGATATGGTTATGGTTATCCAGCAGCAGGATATGGCTACGACGGATACGGTGGCAACAACTGGTTCTGGATTATCATCATCGTTTTAATCATTTTCTTTATTTTATTCTGGGGAAATGGTTGCAATAGAAACCCAGGACCAAATTGCTGCCACTAAAAGAGACACCTAAAAAGTGCCTCTTTTCTAATCCTATTTTAACGGAGAACGAATTAACATTTTTTTCCAAAATCACTTTTATTATCAAAATTACTATCATTTTCCTGACGCTTTTTTATCCAATAACATTTAAATATCACGCAACAAATAAATAGCAGCATCAAACTTAAAAGCATCATAAGTCTAGTATTATAATTGTCCCTAACTTCCTCTGGATTTTCAGGATTAACATAAATACTAATTTTACTCCCCAAAATAGCCGTACCAAAAAATAATCTTTGTTCTGTATAATAAGACTCTCCATCATATTGATATCCTAATTTAGCAAATTTTGTACACTGTTTATTATCACTAGAACCATGACTACATTTAGTAATTGTATCTTTTATTATTGCTTTAACTTTAACATAATTTTTTGTTTGAACAAAATTATTAATTGACCAACCAAAGACAAGAAAAAACATAAACAAAGAAAAAAAAGCTATCATCAAAAAAGTTTTTGAATTAATATTCTCATTAATCTGCATCTTCATTTTTTTCTCCTTCTTTAAAAATTATGCTTACTAAAATATTTATCTCTATCTAAAGTATGTCCCCATTTTTTCTTCATATATTCTTGTTCTTTTTTAAACCTCTCTTGTTTCTCATAGCTAGCTTCATATCCACGACTTTTACTCTCATAGTGAATAACTTCAACATTCGATAAGCAAACATTATAATATCCTTTTTCTAATACTTTTAAATTTAAATCAACATCATTTAAAGCTACTTTTAATTTTTCATCAAAACCATTTACTTCATTAAACTTAGATTTCTTAATACATAGACAAGCTGCTGTTACAGCAGTATAGTTATAAGGCATAACTAATCTTCCAAATAAGCCATTATCATGGTAACTATTTGCCACATAAATATGACCAGCTACTCCTCCAAAACCTAAAACAACACCAGCATGTTGTACCAATTTATCCGGATATAATAACTTTGCCCCAACACAACCAATATGTTCCTGACTAGCGTAGCCAACTAACCATTCTAAAGTATCTTCTTGAATAATTTCTGTATCATTATTTAAAAATAATAAATATTCTCCTTTAGCTATCTTTACCCCTTCATTATTTAAAGCAGAATAATTAAATTCCTGATCAATACGAACAACTTTAAAGTTTCTATGTTTCTTATATTCTTTAAATAAATTTTTTGTTTCTTCCTCTTCACTACCATTATCAATAACAATCACTTCAAAATTTGAATAAGTATTTTTTTCATATAAAGATTCAAAACATCTTCTACTTACCTTAGCTTGATCCCGCATTGGAATAATAACACTAACTTTAGGCCTCTTTGTCTCATACTTTACCAAATAAGTACTTACTCTAGGATTGTCAATTACTTCACCCTTAATTTTTCTTCTCTTCAAACTATCTTCTAAAGCCTTCTTACCAGCAAGATAAGCATAACTCTTATTTCCTAAATATCCAGCAGTAGAAGTAGCCGTCTGACGCCAATGATATAAAACTTTCTCAATATGATAAATCTCCTTAGTAGATTCTACTACCCGAAGAAATAAATCATAATCTTGACTTCCATCATATTCCCTGCGAAATCCTCCTAATTTATCAACTAAACTCTTTCTCAATACACATAAATGACAAATATAATTCACTCCCATTAAAGTATCAGGAGAATAATCTGGCTTAAAATGAGGTTCCATATAATTTCCCTTAAAATCAATCTTATCCTCATCACTATAAATCATATCCAGTTTTTTATTCTGATTTAACGCTTCTACCACATAAGATAAACTACTCTTCTCTATCGTATCATCATTATCAATTAAAGCAATAAACTCTCCCCTAGCAATAGAAATCGCCGTATTAGAAGCCTCACTAATCATCCCATTTTCTTTACGATAAACAACATGAACTTTATCATATTTCTCTTCATATTCTTTTAATACTTCCAAAGTTTCTTCTAGAGTAGAATGATCATCACTAATACAAATCTCAAAATGATCATAACTCTGATTTAATAAACTATCTAAACACTCCGTTAATAAAACCCTAGAAACATTATAAGTAGGAACAATAAAACTAATTAAAGGACGATAAGAAAAATCATCTACCACCTCTTCTTTTCTCTGTTCTTCCAAATATTTTAAATAAGCACTTTGATTAGTAAATAAATTCGATACTCCTCCCCCTCTTTTTAAAGCTACCATAAAAGACTTAATATACTGTTTCATTACTCTTGGAGGAATAATAAAATGATGTCGATACCAAGCAAAATAAATGGCTTTCTTACTTAAATAGAAAAACTTTTCTATTCTAGAAAATACTTTTCTTTGTAAAAAACTTTGTTTCTTCTTCTCTTCCATAAATATTCCCTTCTATTTCATAATATCCTTATATTCTTCTACAATCTTATCCCAAGTAAAATTTTCTTGTATTCTTTTCTTAGCCTTAGGTCCAAGCTCTTCTCTTTTTTGATCTAATAATTTAGTATTATCTAATAACTTTTTTAAACTTCCTTCTTCTTTAAAATATAAAGCAGTATCTAACCCAATATCATGATTAAAACAAACATCATATAATAAATTTAAATCAGTTAAAGATAAAGCCTCTATTAAACTAGGATTAGTTCCCCCAACAGAATGTCCATGAATATATAAATAAGCATTCTTTCGAATAGTAGCCAATTTTACTTGATCATATACCCCATCAATAAAAATAATCCTCTTATCTTTCTCTAAAGAAGTTTTCTCTACTAACTCAGAATAATAATGACTACTACTTAAATTTGTAATAATGACTAATTTTTTCTTTATCTTACTCTTCATAAAATCTTGAATAACTAATTCATAATTATTTTCAGGAACACATCTACCTACCATCAAAAGATAATCATCCTTCTTCAAATGATATTCTTTTAATATTTTTTCTTCATCAATCTTAGAAAAATCATAAAGATTAGTTCCATAAGCAATATAAGTCGTTTTTACCTTTTTATATTTCTTTTGAATATATCTTTCAATTCCAAGTCCATCACATACAACTAAGTCAGCATGCCTTACCATCGACCACTCTGATAATAAAAAACACCACTGAACAATCTTATTCCATTTACTTCTTAGATGCTCTAAACCATCTGGATTAACATAAATCTTTATTTTATATTTCTTTCTTAAATGTTGATGGAACGCTAATAAAGGACCTAACTTTAATCCAAGAATATAAACATAAGAATCAAACAATTGATTTTTTTTAATATAATTTAAAGTACTTAAATAAGACTTTATTGTATAAAAAAACATCTTAGCACTACCACTCGTATTAACATAAAAAGAATAAATAAATAAATGATCATTTATCTTTCTTAATGTTTTATCTTCTTCCTTCTTATCAGTTAATTCTCCCACATAAATAGTTGTATTTTTATCATGATAATGATCCACTAAATTGGTAACAAAAGTCTCCCAACCGCCATACTTTGCTTGATAACCACGTGATCCTAAAATAAAAATATTTTTCATGCTACTTCCCTCTTTCTAGACAATAACTAAGTTAATTATAACAAAAAAAAACATAATCTTCTATACTAGACTATGTTTTTTTTTAAATTTTTAAACAGCAGTATATCCTCCATCAATTGGTAAAATAGCTCCTGTTACATAACTTGCTTCATCACTAGCTAAAAAAATTGCTCCAGCATTAAGTTCTCCTTCATGTCCATATCTTCCAATTGGTACAGTTGCTTTCATATAATTAGTAAACTCTTCTGTAATTAAAGTATCATGAGTAAGTTCTGTATCAAAATATCCAGGACAAATAGCATTACAAGTAATATTATACTTAGCAAGTTCAGCACTAGCAGCTCTTGTAAAGTTAATTACTCCTCCCTTAGAAGAATGATAAGCAATTGTTCCCATAGCCATATTACCAACCATACCATACATTGAAGCAATATTAATAATACGACCATAATTCTTTTTCTTCATTAAATTACCAAATGCTCTAGTAACATAAAAAACACTACTTAAATCAGTATCCATAGTAAATTGCCATTCTTCATCAGTCATATCTAATACACCATTATTTTTAGCAGAACCAGCACAATTTACCAAAATATCGCACTTACCAAAAATATCCTCTACTTGACTAACAGCATGCTCGATATCTTCTACATTAGTAACATCACATTCAATAGCTAAACACTTTCTACCCATCTCTTCGATTTGCTTTCTTACTTCTTCTAATTTTTGAACTCTTCTAGCCATTACAACAACATCTGCTCCTTGTTTAGCAAAAGCAATAGACATCTGTCTACCAAGTCCACTAGATGCACCAGTAATCACCGCAACTCTTCCTGTTAAATTAAACATAAATTATCTCCCCTTTCTTCTCGAAGATATTATCTATCTTCCTATAAAATTTTACCAAAAGAAGAAATAAAATTCAACAAATTTAATAAAAAAACTTTATTCTTGATGAATATTTTCCTTTGTTAGTACTAACCTTTTATTTTTTCTCAAAGAAGAAAGATTTTTTTGATCTAGTTCAATATTATCTATCTTCTGACTAATTCTATCTACTTCTTTACCAAACTTATTCCTACTTTTTTGTTCCCTTTCTAACTTTTCAAATTTTTCTTCCAATAAAGCAATATTAGCAATAGTTTCTGATTTCAAGATAAAATAATCATCTGCATGACCAAACACATCTTGATAAGTAGAAATCTCTTTAAAAGAATTTAAATAATCCACTAATATTTTCTTTGCATCTGATAATACTTCTCTTCTAACTTCCTCACAAGAACCTTCTATTTTATCCAAAAGATTATCTATTTCCTGCAAAACAATATCTTCAAACACATCCTCTTGAATTTTTTCTTCTGAGAAATGATTTTGAAAGTTCTTTTTGCTTTCTCTAGAAATATCTTCTACACAAAAAGAAAAATCAGGATGTAAAGCAATCTTTTCTCCATGCTTTTTTTGAAGATATTCTATTCCATAACTAAAAAAACAAAGTAAAGAAGGAATTGCGCAAAGTAATCCCATTAACATAAGAATCCCCGTTCCTGAAAGTGCTCCAAAAGTAGCAAAAATAAAGAAGCAGGTCAAAAGTAAAGAACACGACATTCGATGAGATAGGTCAGATAATTCTGGTAAAGAATAAAAATAAGATATTCCCCTTACAGACTGATAAACTGATTTAGGAAATAGTAAATTACTTTCCTCTAATCCATTCACATGATTTTGTTTTAAAAATAATTTTAAAAGACATTCTGCTTCATAAACCTTCCTAGTAACATCATTATATTGATAATTTCCACAAAGATAATTTCTTTTAACTTTTTCATCTTGAAAAGAAAAAATAATTTCTAAACAATCATCCTTATCAACCTTATCAAAATGATCTAATACAAATTTTTTATGAATATCTGATTTAGAATCCGTTTCCTTTTCCTCACGAAATGATAATTTACACCCAGGATACTTCCAATTGAATCGAAAAACAAAATCAATATTTCGATCAAAAATTTTTAAAATTATATTTTTAAGTTCTTCTACAGAATAAAATTGAAATAACCCAACAAAATCTTCTTCCATCTCAAAAACTTCATCTTCAGTAGCATCCTTATAAAAATAATCAATAGAAAAAGAATGATCAAAAATAGTAATAAAAAACAAAAATTTATTTTTATTACGAAAATCATCATGTAAGTATTTTTCCAACTTCTTTATCTGGCAATATCTTTCTTTTAAAATAATATTATCTTTGCTATCACTCATCATTTTCCCTCATTTCAACTGAATATTTTACATAATTCTTAAAAGAAAATCAATCCTAATTTTTCTTTTTCAAAATCGCTCCCTTCTGATTTTGATATAAAATCTCGTAGTGGGACATCACTGGATCTTTAATATTACCATCATAAAAATAAACAACACAAGGATGTTTCAAATTATCAAACCAACTTAAAGAAATATTTTCTTGATTTAATCCATCCTTATTATTTTTATGATAGCCAGCTAAAGGAATTTCATTAGTAATCGCATAAAACCAATAATTTCTAAGTTTCTTTCCAGCATTAATAAACTCATGATGATAACTACAGACATCTTTATATTTAATACTCTCTTCAATCAAAATAAGTTCATCTTCATCAATTAAAGTTCTATTTTGATTAAAACTATAACTATTCCAATTATATACATTTAATTTAGATAATAAATTAGTCAATTTATTATCATCCATTACCCTAATCAAAAGCATACTTCCTAAAGTAAGAAAAGTAAAAAGATAGACATATTTCTTCTTTTTTTCTAACTTTATTCCAAAATATAAAATAACAAAAATAGCATATAAATAAAATAATTTATGAAAATAATATTCTCCTGATAAATGAAAAACAAATAAAACAAAAAAGAGAACAATATAAAAAGAAATAAAATAAAAGTTAAGAACTAAATAAGTATTTTCCTTTTGAAACTTTCTTTCAAAATACACCAAATAAAAGAAAAAGAAAGCAAAAAAGTAAGAAGGTGTCTTATTATTATAAATATAACCATCAGAAGAAACAGCCGTTGCAACTCCCCCTGTAACTTTAAAGAATGTTGGAAAAACAAAATAGAAAAACCCAATAAAGAAAGGAACAATTAAAGTAAAAATTCCATAGAAACTCATTTGTTTAAAACTTATCTCTTTCTCCTGATAAAGTTTAATATAATAAATCCCTAAAGCAAGATAAATACAAGGAACAAATAAATAATAAGAAAAGAAGACCGAAAACGAAAGAATAAATAAAATCAGTATTTTAAACCAAACATTTTCTTCCCATTCTTTTTCATAAGAAAGTACCGTTAAAAATAATAAATTGACCACCATCATTCCTAAAGTTAAATAACTAAAACCAAAAATATAACTATTCAATAAAAAAGAAAAACTATAAAGAAACATCAAACAAGCATAATAAAAGTAATTTCTTTTCTTAAACAGTTGAAATAAAGTACTTAAAAAGATTAATCCCGTAATAGCAAAACTAATCGTATCATGAAGTAAAAATACACGATAAGATTTAATAAAAGAAAGAATTCTAATTAAAAAGCCCCCATTTACATAAGAAATAGACATTCCTCTTTCAAAATTACCATATACCAAATCTTTACTATTTTCTTTTGTCAAAGTAGAAAGTGTTTCTGAAAAATGAAGAGCATATCTATAATGAATAGAAGCATCTACAGATTCATAATGAATTAATCTCCCTCCATGAAACCTTAAATAACCAAATAACATAAATAATACAAAAAATAAACCAAAGAAAAGAAATTCTCTTTTCTTAAAATAATATTGTTGTTTTCTCTTTGTTATTAAAGTTATTACACCTAAAATAATAAAAATAATAATATTAATACTACCATATAAAAAGAAAGTTCCTGTTTGTTTGAATAAATAAAGAAGATGAACAACTAAAACATTATAACAATAAAATAAACAAATAGAATAAATTATTTCTCTAACAATACTTAACTTTTTCTTTGATTTAAAAAACAATAAGTAAGAGAAAATAAGAAAAATAACAGAACCTACATAAATTACCTTTTCCATATAAAACCTCAAATTCTAACTATACTCTTAAGAAAAATATTCCCCAAGAAAGAAGAAAAAAAGCAAAAGACAAAAACATTAAACATCTCTTATCAATTTTCTTAAATGAAGAAAAATACCTCTTTATTAAAAGAATGCTTAAAAACAAAAAAGAAAAAAATAGAAAAATTACCGTTCTTTTCCCAGAAGCAAAAACAGTAGGAGAGAATCCCATCATAAGTCTACTACCACAACCTAGCAAAAGAATAAAAATAGGAATAATACATTTCTTTTTATCTAATTGATAAAATAAATAAATCATCGTACAAAATAAGAAACCAATAAGTAATAACCAACAAATATTTGCCCTACTAAACACAAAAACATTTCCTACTTGAGTAAAGTAATTAAATAATCCATACTGATAATTCTTAATTTCACAATATACTTTTAATAAAAAGATAAAAGTTAACATACCAAAATAAATAAACGAAATAACTCTAGGAAGTTTTTTTTCTACATTTCTAATAATACTTAGAAATAAAATAAAACTAAAAAAATAAATTATCCATGTACAATCTAATAAAATAGATGTACTAGAAACCATTCCTAAATAAATTTTATCCATAATATTAGCATTGGTATAATCTGGATAATAATGAGCAAGTTCTATTCCCATTCTATTAGAATTACCTGGACAAGTCAAAATAAAAATTAAACTTATTGTACTAGGTAAAACTAAAAGAATTGGATACCTTTTAGAACTTTTTTGAATAAAAGCATAAATAAAAAAAAATACTGATACAGCAAATACTATACAAACAGCTTGCTCATGATTAATTGCATAAAGAATACTTAAAACACTAATAGGATACAAATATCTAGGAATTCTTTCATGATATAAATAAAATCTATATGGTAAAAAACCTACCATCATCAAAGCAAGAGGCCATAAATAATTTAAAGAAGTTGCACAATAACCAGTTTCTCCTACAAGCAAAAAAGGATATAATAACAAAACAAGACCTGTCAAAAGCAAATTCTTAAAAGATATTTTCTGAAAAAGCAAACGATTACAAGCACAAATAAATATAGTATAAACCAAACTATCTAATATTCTCCATAAATAAAGATGACGGCTTAACACAACCAAAAATCCCTCAATAATAATACGACTAGACCAAGCAAAATATCTCATCTTCAAAAAAGAAAATAAAGAATACTCTTCTAGCATAGAAGAAAAGTAAGAAGTATCATCTCCCCCAAATTTAGTAAAGCAATGAATAAAAAAAAGAAAAGAAAAAAAGACAAAAAGAAGAAAATAAGGACTTAAAAATTTTTTTCTATTTTTCTTCATTATTCCTTAAATAAAATCCCCAACTATCTCTAACCATTTCTTCTATTCCATATTTAGCTTTAAAACCTAATTCTTCTTCAGCCTTTTTTACATCAGCATAACAAGAAGCAATATCTCCTGCTCGTCTTTCTTTTATTTCATAAGGAATACTTACCTTATTTACCTCTTCAAAACTCTTAACAATCTCAAGTACACTATATCCTCTTCCTGTTCCTAAATTATAAATAAATACTCCTGTATCCTTCATTGCCTTAGAAAGAGCCTTAACATGCCCAATAGCAAGATCTACAACATGAATATAATCCCTTACTCCCGTTCCATCCGGTGTATCATAATCAGAACCAAAAACATTTAAATAAGGCAAATCACCACTAGCAACTTTTACAATATAAGGCATCAAATTATTAGGAATACCATTAGGATCATCCCCAATCAATCCACTACTATGAGCCCCAATTGGATTAAAATATCTTAAAATTACAATAGACATATCTTTATCTGAAATAGCTAAATCCTTTAAAATATGTTCAATCATAAGCTTTGTTGTACCATAAGGATTAGTTGTACCACCAACTGGATATTCTTCCTTAATTGGTACTACCTTACACTCCCCATAAACCGTCGCACTACTACTAAAAATAATTTTCTTCACTTTAAACTCTCTCATTACACTAAGTAATACCAAAGTACTATCTAAATTATTCTGATAATATTCCAAAGGCTTTTCAACCGATTCCCCTACTGCTTTTAATCCAGCAAAATGAATTACCGCATCAATTTTATGAGACTTAAAAATACTTCTTAAGAGTTCTTCATCTCTTACATCTCCTTCATAAAAAATAGGCTTTTTCTTTGTAATTTCTTCAATCTTAGAAATTACTTCCTTTTTAGAATTAACCAAATTATCAATAATTACCGTTTCTATTCCATGATTTAATAATTCTACTACTGTATGACTACCAATATAACCACATCCACCTGTTACTAATATTTTCATTTTCATTCCTCCTATAAAACCTTTCCTTCTTTATAACATGCATAAATATAACTAGGATTCTCATAATACATACTACTATTATAATTATCAATCTCTAAAATAATCCAAGAAGAAAGTACCTTTATTAAATTATCCACATAATATTCTGGACGATTATCTATCATTATAATTAATCTCTTATAAACTTTACCAATATCATAATAACTAGGAATAGAATTTCCTACATCAATCTGAATACAATAATTTCCTTTTTCTATCCCACATTCTTCTATAAAATCAGAAGCCACCTTATCAATATTTTCAGCATGATAAACACTTGCCAATCGATAAATTTTTTCAATATTTTCTCTTCCTAACTTTGAAACAATAACACTTTTTTTATTTTTCGTTATTCTAGCAATATATTCAATTAAACTACAAGTATAAAATAAATCATTATCTTCTTGACGCTCCATTATACCTCTTCCTCACAATCAATAAAATTTAAACAATTCAAAGATTTTTCTGTACAAAAAGCAATTTGATGAGTAGGATATTTAAACTTTGCTAATTCCCAAAAAGCTTCTCTTGTAATAACACCATTCATCAAATCTGTAATATAATTATAGATTTGATCATCAGCCATTGGACCAATTACAATATCAAAATCATGCTTTTTCCCACTTCTACTTTGAATAATAAAATCTAACCATTCCTCAGTCATTAAAGTAAATTCCTTTATTCGTAAATTCCTATTTTCATGATATTCATAAATATTTACAACACTACTTTTATATTTCAAAGACCATTTTCTAGCCTGTTCTTTCAAAATAGTACAATAAAAACCATTTCCAAAATCTTTAGTAAACTGCCCAATAAGAATTTTAGGATTATCTACTTTAATATAACTACCATGATATACAACTTGCATAATATCCTCCTACTCTAAAAATTTCTTTCTCGTCACAAAATTAAAAATCATCACAAATACCGTAGCAATAACTTTAGATATCATATAATAAACATGACAAATATCTGTTACTACCCAGACTAATAAATCATTCAACCCTAACCCTATTATACTACAAACCATAAAAATAACAAAGTTTCTTCCCTGACTTTTACTCTTATCTACATCAAAAACAAAAGTTAAACTAGCAAAATAATTATAAATAACAGAAATAGCAAAAGATAAACTATTTGCAACAACAACATTAAAATGACATACTTCCTTAAATAAATATAAAAAGATAAAATCAATTAAAGTAGCAATAACACCCACAATCGCAAAATTAAATATTTGTACCAATAAATGTACCTTATCTTCACTTAAATTCAAATGAAGTACTTTTAATCCCCACTGAATAAATCTCAAACTATAATTCTTTTTTTCTTTCATTTTTTAAATCTCCTTTTAATTAATATAACTAGCAAGAGTGGCAACCGAATCATTTCCACCAACGACAAATCTTGGTACCTTATATTTATCAACACCTCTTCTAGCCTTTATGCCTCCCCCAGCAAAAGCCATCGTAAATCCAGTCTGTTTCAACGCTTCAATAACATGATTATCATATTGATAAAATGGATAACAAAAATAAGTCGTTCCATTTAAAGAAGATTTACTTTGATTTAAATCTTCAACAATTGTATCAAAAGAAGCATTCACTAGTGATCCATAAGCCCCATGTAAATTCCAAGTATGAGAAGCAATTTCTAAATTTTTACTCGCATAATCAGTAACTGGAGCTAAACTCCCAATCAAAAACAATACACCATGCAAATCATACTTCTCTAGTTTTGAAATTGCTCGTGACACAAACCATCCATCATCAATTGTAATCACAACACTCTTCTTTGGTAAATCAATCTTACCATCTAAATAATCTTCTAACTCTTTTAATGTTGCCGTATAAAAACCATTTTCTTTAATATATTTTAAATGTTCATCAAATAAATTCTCATTCATACAAATAGAAGATGGTGAACAACTACTTTTCTCTTCATCACTTATCGTAAAATGATAATTTAAAACAGCAATTCCATTTCCTTTACCAACTGACGAAACTTCTTTCTTAACTTCAACTTTAGGTACCTCATTAACTTTTAAATGAACTTTCTTTTGAACTGTATTTCCATATTTATCAGCACCAACAATATTTAAATCATATTCCCCAACTTTAGATTGCATTTCAATTAACTTACTTTCATCAGGAGAAGAAATTGAACATTCTGACAAATCTGTACAACTTTCAACAAAAGAATTTAAATTAATTTCTTCTCCTTGTTTAATTTCAATATCTTTAACCTCTAAAACAGGTGAAACAGTATCTACAACATAAATATTTCCATAATAAATCGTCTTCTTTTTCAGTATTTTATCTAAAACACTCCTCTTCTTCTTAGAAATAATATAAGAATACTTTCCCACTTTATCCTTATATTCACTATTACTTAGCTCATATTCATCATATCTAAAATCTTTATTTCCTAAATAATCTTTAATATTATTTGTTAACTTACCACCTAACTCTACTCTCAATTCTTTTATCTGAGGCTCCTCCCTTTGTCCATCAAGCAATACTACACCAACTATTCCTACTACCATAATCGTAAAAACGATCCCTGTAACTAATATTACTTTTTTTCTTCTCTTACGCAAACTACTTCACTCCTTATTAATAACAAATAAATTTCAAATTAATCATACAATAATTATCTAATTTCATCAACTAATTGACAACATTTGCGATAAATTTCAGATTCTTCTCCATATCTACTTTTAACATTCTCTTCACTCAATTCCTATTCTAAAGCAATTTTAAAACAATTTCTTACCACCACTAAAGAATATAAGAATCGACTTCTGATTGATTCTTTTTATGATATAAAAGATAAGTATAAAAAAATTCTCTTTCTTGAACCTTTTTACTACTCACTAATTCATAATGATTTAAAATATTAGGATTTATCTCTTTCATATGAATTCCTCTTCTTAACACAATATAATCAAACTTTTGCTCTCTTATTTCTTCATCCAATCTTTCCTTCATCCCAGGAATAAATGCATTTTGCTTTTCAAAATATTTAGTATTTGGTAAAATTCGACTAGCAAAATAAAATCCTCCATCCAAAAATCCATAATTCAATAAAGTTTTTCCTCCCCCTTCTTGAATAACTTTTGCAAATTGATATTGTACCAAATCCTCTTTTTTATTTTTAGCATACATCAAATTAGGAGAACTAAAAACAAATATTAATGAACAAAAAATAACAACAAAAGAAGTATAAATCCGTATTTTTTTCTCTTTAAAATTAACTTTTTCCTCCAATAATAAAAATAAACTAATAAAACCAATCAAACAAAAAGGCAATACCATTAAAAAATAATAATAAAAATCCTTTGCCCCATAATAAATTCCTAAAGTTCCTAAAGAAAAAAATAAAATAAACGATACCTTTCCCTTTCGAGATAACTTTCCACGAACAAGAAAATAAATCATCCCTAAATCAATCAAATGAAAAACAATTACATTTGTTGTCAGCTTTTTATAGAAAGAAAGAAATATCATCTCTATTCGAATAAGTAAAGGAAGCTTTTTAGTATAATCAAATATATTAAAAATAAAATACGTATTAATAAAAACATCAAGTCCATGATGAAAATAAAAATAAAGACAAAATCCCAAAATAGGAATACTCATTCCTAGTAAAAAGAGAACACAAGAGAAAAGACTTTTGAAGTATTCTCTTGAAAAAAGAAAACAAAAAAACAAACACATCATAAAAGCAAAAGGAAAACCTAAGAAAGTAAACTTAATCATTGCCATTACCCCCGCAAAAAAACCATCCCAAAAAAGAGTTTTTTTCCTAATACTACCCTTAACAAAATAGTAAAGCAAATCATATAATATCTTCATCAATATCGGCAAACAAAACTCCTCAGCAGAACCACCACTACTAAAGAAAATACTTCCCGCAATTAAACTAGCAAAAAGAGGCAAAATAAAATAAACATATTTCTTCTCCAAAAACAATGTAATGACTTTCCCAGAAAAATATAAAAACCAAGTATAGCAAACAACTTCTAAAAGAAAAATAGGCAAAAAAGAATACGGAAGAATCCAAGAAGAAAGCATAAAAATTAAATATAAAAGTGGCCCTTTTTGCTCAAATAAATCTAGGTAAGGTAAAATTCCATGTCGCCACGAAATACCAACCGTATAAAAAGCATTCTCATCTACCCAATTATTAAAAGGATAAAGAGGAGAATTCTTTGAACAAAAAAATAAAATAACAAAAGAAAGAAAAAAACAAAAAAGAAAGAAAAAATACTTATCTCTAAATTTATCTCTAAACTTATCTTTAAATTTATTTTTAGAAAATTTTTTTAAAATACATTTCATCTCTTACCTCTTACGTTAATCTTTAGAAACTAAATAGTCTGTAACTAAATATCTAGGTCTTGCCTTTGTTTCACTATAAATCTTTCCAATATATTCCCCAATAATTCCAAGAGATAGCATTTGTATTCCTCCTAAAAGCCATAAAGAACAAACAATAAAAGTCCATCCATCCACTGTATTTCCTAATACTTTTTGAATAATAGAATAAAGAATCATCCAAAAACTAAGAAATAAAATTATAACTCCTACATTTAAAATCAAACGAATAGGCTTAACACTAAAAGAAGTAATCCCATCCCACGCAAAATTTAACATCTTCTTCAAAGGATACTTACTCTTCCCAGCAAATCTTTCTTTTCTCTCATAATAAACAATATCACTCTTAAATCCAATTAAAGGAAATATTCCTCTTAAAAATAAATTAACTTCTCTATAATCCTTTAATGAATCTAATACTCTTCTTGAAGTAAGTCGATAATCAGCATGATTATAAATAACATCTACGCCAAGCATCTTCATTACCCGATAAAAACCTTGGGCTGTTGTCCTTTTAAAGAAACTATCTTTCTTCCTACTATTTCTAACCCCATAAACAACATCAGCGCCTTCTTTTCTTTTCTCAATCATTAAATCTATAGCATCAATATCATCCTGTAAATCAGCATCCATACTAATGACAATATCAGCATCATCTTTAACCGACAAAAGACCTGCTAATAAAGCATTCTGATGTCCTCTATTTCTCGATAAATTAATTCCTCCAAAAAGCTTATCTCCCTGATAAAATTGTTGAATTAAGTCCCAAGTCTTATCCTTAGATCCATCATTAACAAATATTACTTTAGATTGTTTATCAATCTTTTTATTTTGAATTAAAGTATTCATTTTTTTCTTTAATTCAGTCTTTGTTTTATCTAAAACCTCTTCCTCATTATAACAAGGAATAACAATATATAACTTTTCCATCTCAATACACTTATTTTTTTATTAAAATACTTAAAAATAACTCTCCTTCTTATTTCTATTATAACTAATAAATAAAAAGAAAGTAAAGCAAATATCAGTTGCTTTACTCTAAATTTGTCAATCAATTTAATTAAATATAAACCTATTATATTATTCAATTAAATTTTCTTAAATTATTTTTAAATATACCATATTTTTTTATTATTTAAGATAAATAATACATCATTAAATTTTTTCAATATAACATTACTTATACAAATTATAAAATCAAAAATATCTATAACATTGACAACAGATGCCTTATTATTTCTCGACCAAATATATTTATCATCAATAGTATATTAACTACTTATCAATGATTTACTCAACTCTTATCTTTCCTTTTTTTAAAAAATCAATAAGTATTGACAAAAGTCTTAATTTATAACAAATTACAAAAACATTCACAATAAAATTAATTTTTAAAGTTTCATATTTTAAATATCTAGTTTTAAATCTTAAATTCATCTTTTTTAGTACATACCGATACCAATTTATATTATTTTTAAATTTTTTTACCAAAACGGCTGTAGAAAAATCATCAAGAGCAAGCAATACATCTAAAACAATAGACTTAAGATAAAAGTATGATAATAACTGCTTATCAAAAAAATTATAATCTATTTCTTTATCAATACATTTTAATACATCTGTTATACTATTACTATTTTTTGCATTTAAAGTATGAGTAACAGATTCTGGATTTTTTAGTCGACAATATCCAGAAGATGCAGAAATACTAATTTTATTCGTTTTAGAATAGCATTCTAATAAAAAATAAGCATCTTCACTAATTTTAAACTTTTTAAATAAAATATCATTATCTAAAATCAAACTAGATAAAAACATCTTTCCACCAATAGAGCAATATTTAAATTTAGTCCATGGATTATCTTGAATATTTTCAGTAAAAAGTAAAGAACCATTAATATCATAACTCTTAAACCCAGAAATAACTATATCATTTTTAGAAATATCTTCATATAATTTAACCAAATAATCCAACTCAATCCAATCATCACTATCAAGAAAAAATATATATTTTCCAGAAACATGTTTTATTCCCAAATTTCTAGCAGCTCCTACCCCTTTATTAGTTTGTGAAAAAACTTTTATTATCTTAGGATATTGTTTTTCATATTTTTGTAAAAATTTCAATGAATTATCTTTTGAACCATCATTTACTAAAATAAGTTCAACATCTTTATAAGTTTGATTGATAACACTTTCTATACATTTATCTATAAACTTTTCAGCATTATAAACTGGAACAATCACACTAATTTTGTCCATAAAATTACCTACCCTTACAATATATTTTAGAAAATACACCTATTAGCCTAATATTACTTATGAACACAAAAATATTAATAATTAAACGATACTTAAAAGGTTCTCCTTTAGGAGAAAATATAGATAAATACTTATTCTTTTTATAATTTGGAATATTCTTCTCCAACCAACCAAATAACTTATGATATTCTAATACAAAACTTTTTGATGTAGCAATTTTACCAGAATAAAGCAAATACCAAATAATATAACGAATTACATAATATTGATTTAGTTCTAAATTATAACTTTCTTTAACATTAATTAAATTTAATAACTCAATAATTTTAATTTCTTTCTTAAACCCTTTATGTGCAGTATTAGAGATAGAATTTGAATTATAAAAATAATAATATCCAGAATAATCAATTACTTCAATTTTATTTGTAATATTATAAATCCTCAAATTAAAATAGACATCTTCACTACTATTAGTATTTAAAAAAGAAATATTATTTTTTTCTAAAAAACTTTTTCTTATTATTCTACAATAAGGACCAGTAACAATATATTTAGAAAACTCTTCATTTTTTAATTTTAATACAAATTTAACTTTTCCATCAACAACTCGTTTATATCCACCAACTACAACATCATAATTACAATTTTTTATTTTATTATAATAAGTTTCTACATAATCTGAATCAATATAATCATCTGAATCAATAAACATAACATAACTTCCTTTAGAAATTGAAATACCAAAATTTCTAGCCACAGCAGGACCTTGATTTTTTTGAGTAAAAATTCTTACTCTCTTATCTACTCGATATTTTTCAATAATTTCTAATGATTTATCTTTCGAACCATCGTTTATCAAAATTAACTCAAAATCTTTAAATGTTTGACTCAGTATACTATCAATACATCGATTAATAAATTTTTCAACATTATAAACAGGAACAATTATACTAACTTTTACCATTAAAAACCTCACATTTACTTATTATACATATAACAAAACTTAAATGTTAATAATTTTTTATTAATCAATTTGATTAGACTTCTCACTATTTTTATATACATTAGTAAATAATCTAGCAATTCCTTTAGGCCAAAATTTACAATAAATAGAATAATCTTCTTTCGTTCTTATTCCATTCTTTATAATATCAGTAGTAGTTGATTCTAAAGAAATTCTATGCCCCATAAGTATTTTTTTATCATAAATAAATCTTCCCTTTAATCTACTCAATTTTTCCCAAGCAAACCAATCAACATTACACTGATAATCAGATGTAAATATTTCTTTAGGACACCTTTTCACAACAAAAGTAACTGCAGGACAGCAAATTCCATTACCAAACCTTATTCCCCATCTCTTTATCAATTTAAATTTAGAAATCTTATGACATCTTAAAGGAAATAACAAAATTCTCTTTATTCTTAAATTAGTATTACCACTTACTTTCTCTTCTTTTCTAATCTCATAATAATCAGAAAACAAAATATTAGCATCAGGATATTTCAAATATAAATCCATCATTCTTTTAGAATAATTTGAATCATAAATATCATCTTGATGAGCAACCGTTACAAGTTCCGTTTTACCAGTATGAATAGCAAAATCAAAATCTCCCCCAATATTAGTATGCTTACCAACAACAACATCTACTTTATATTTCTTAGCCAAATTTCTAATATATTCATTATCAGTAGTAGTAGCAATCACTACTTTGCTCTTATATTCCTGATTGCTTACTGATATCAAACACTCTTCTAAATAAGGGCTTTCTTTATAAGCAAGCACTACAAACGTATGTAAAGTTTTCAACTTTTTGCCTCCCTTTTTATTTTTTTCGAACGGTGTTTCATAAATTTAGGAATTAAAGCATTGATAATATGATATCTTAAATTAGGAAAAGGTTTAGTAACAACATTAAAAATTGTCCAACAAACAAAGTAAAATTTCCAACCATTTTCCATATTCATTCCCTTCCAAGGAGTCATATCAAGATATTTCAAGTAATCATCTCTATATCTATGATGATTTCCAATTCTCCAAGGTCTTTCTTCTCCTAAATAATGAATAATACAAGGGTTCTTAACAGCATCTAAATAAACATCCTTTTCTATATAAGGTACACCATCCATTAATTTTTTCATAAATGAATAAGGATATTGATAAAATATATTATAAAAATTATATTTAGGACTAACAGTTAATATTTCATCCTTCATTGAAGCATTTATAGCATCTTGATCATTAGCAAATAATTTACCATCATGTTCCCGATAATAATCTATAATAATTTTAGACGCATTCATTTTACGAAACCTCTCTAAATTCATTAAAATAACCCCAGCGTTATAGTATGGATACTTTTCAAGTCCCAAATCACATTTTCTTTTTCTATCGACTGTAGGTTCAATACTCATTGCAAAAGTTTTATCATTTAATTTAGTGTCCCATAATTCCTCTAAACATCCTCTAACAATAGTATCACCATCTAAATATAATATTTTATTAATATTTTTAGGAATCAATTGATCAACCAATAATCTTGCCAATACAATAGGATTCCAACCAAAAGTATCAAAATCAAAATCAAAATATTCATCTAAACTCTTTAATTCAATAATTTCAATATTCCTTTTATATTTAGAAACTAATTTTTTTAATAATTTCTTATTTTTTTCTTTGATTCCGTAAGAAATAAGAAAAAAAGTAATTTCTTTTATTGAACGATTATTTTCACAAACAGAAACAATTCCCGCTCCAACTTGAGGTACAAATCCATCATTTAACGTATACATAATATTCATTTCATTCATTCCTTTCAAATTCAAATAAATTTCATTTTTTAATAAATTAAACAAAACTATAATATATTAAATATATATTATAAACAAAAATAACACCATTAACAATCTTACAAATCTTTGCCTTTTTTATTTTTTTCCAATACATGTATAACATAAAGAAAATAAATAATATACATTAAGCACAAAAAAGTCATTGTAATAAAATAAGATAGACAAGCACCCATAACAGCGAATCTTCGTACAAGAATTTTAGAAATTATTGTAACAAACATGCTAGAAATTCCATAAAACAACAATTGTGAAGAATTTTTCCTTAAAGCTATTAAAACACTCGAAATAACAAAAATAATACCATATATTGTCGCACCTAAAATAATAATCATTAAATGAAGTAAATATTTTTTTAAAGAAATACCATAAATCAATTGTAAGAATGAAATACCAACTAAATAACAAAATATTTCTCCTAAAATTCCTACTAATACAACTCCAAAAATTATATTAAAAGTTAATTTTTTTAATGCTGCATATTTATTTTTTACAACAATATCCGTAACTTTTGGTAAAAGAGGTTGAACAATAAATTGACTACATAAAATTAAAACCATAGCTGGCATAGAAATAATCCCATAAATGGTTTGAGAACTACTATTTAAAAAATCATCAATTGCATACTTTGGTGCATTTAAAAGATATTGATTCAAAAATGTAAATCCAAAAACAGAAAAGCCACTTTTAAAAATAATTTTAACATTTTCTTTGTTTACTTTCTGTCTTTTATAAAAATTATGATAATTTTTATCATCATAAATAATCAAAATTAACAAATTTACTAAAATTAATCCAATAATGGAAAACAAAAAATTTTTTGTGATTACATCAATAATAGAAAAAATTAATATTCCAATTATTCCTTTCAAAAATAATGAAATACCAACTTTATATAACTCTCCATTTTTTTGAATGATTCCATAAAAGCACTCTCCAATTGATTCAACAAGTCGAAAAATAACCAATAAAAATATAGCTAATACTTTCATTTTAGAATAATCTTTAAATAATAAATAAACCAATAAACATAAAATCATCATTATACTGGTTAAATATCTATGATATATAAAATCACTATCCGTTATACAATCATCAGTATTTGTGACTTGAAACGTTCTTCCAGAATAATTAGAAATAACTTGAAATAAACAAGCAAGAGAAAATGCAAAGGTAAATATCCCTGCCTCATCTACTCCATTAATTCTAGTAACAATTATCATAAAAAACAAAGAAGTTACTGAATTAACTAAAGACCCAATCATATTCCAAGCAAAATTTTTTTTCATATTACTCATTATTTTTTTCCCTATCATTCATTTTCAAAATAGAAATTTCTTGAATCAATAATCTAATCTTTTTATCTTGATTAGAATTAATAACAGTATTAGTTATATTAATTATTACTAGTACCGCTATTAATAATGATAAAATCATATTTGAAGCAGTCTTGAACCCCAAAAAATTAGTAATTGTATCTAACAAACCAGGAATTAGCATACACAAAATAAACAACAAAAACATAAATATCCAAACAAGAGAATACTTAATATTAATTTTTTCATTTGCAACCAAGTGTATAATAAGAATAACAACAAAAATACTAAATAAACTAGCACATAGCATTAAATTAATACTCATTTTTTCTTCACTCCTAACCCAAGAATCACAATAGATAAAATAACATTAACCATATAATATACATTCTTCCAAGCCTTAATACTAGATACCCCATTTTCTCTTTCATTCATACTAACAGGAATTTCTTCAACATTATATCCTAATCTTAATACTTCAGTAGTAGATACAGGTTCAGGATATTCAACAGGATAATTATCCACAAACCTCTCAATTACTTTTTTGTTAGCAGCTCTAAATCCACTAGTAGTATCATAAATTTTTTTACCAGTTATTAATTTTATAAAGAAAGATATCAAAGTAATACCAATTCTTCTAGCTTTACTTGATTTAAAATTACTAGAACTTTTATCAATAAATCTAGAACCAATAACCATATCTGCTTTATTTTCTTTTATAGGTTTAATAATATCCTTTACATACCTTACATCATGTTGACCATCACCATCAAACTGAACAGCAACATCATAGTCATTTTCATAAGCATATTTATATCCCGTTTGTACTGCTCCACCAATGCCTAAATTATGAACTAAAGAAATATGAGGAATATTATTCTCTATACATATCTCTTCAGTCTTATCTTTAGAACCATCATTAATTACAATAACATCATAATTTGTATTATGTTTTTTATTATAATCAATAATTTTTTTATAATTACTCAATACATTATCTTCCTCATTATACGAAGGAACAATCAATAGAATTTTCATTTCATAATCTTTTTTCACATTAAACACTCCTAACGCAACAACTAACTTAATTTTTTCTTATATATTTTATATATTAAAAATAAAACACATAAAATAACTCCAAGATAAGAAGGAATAAATGAAGGAATAGCGTATCTATCTATAACAGCACCAGTTATAACATGTAACATAATATGCAAAAAACTAAATCCAAACAAAACTATACTTAAATTTAAAAATTTTTGTTCTTTTTTATTCTTACTCTTTATTCTTGAAATTATAGATATAGCCAAAAAAATTGGTAATAGTAAAAAAATAATTTTAAAAATATATTTATATACTAATCCTAGAATAATCATTGCATAATTTAAAAATTTATTAACAAAATTCTTTTGCTCATAACATTCCACACTTGCTCTCATATTAGGTAACATATAAAATATATTATCTTCTCCAAAATGATATGGTTTATAAGCTATTATTTCTAATTCTGTTGTAGATGAAAAATCTAATTGTCTTTTTGTATTATAATAAACTCCATCATCAGAAGTTGCTGAATATATATCTATTAATGATAAATAATTAACTACATATGAATCCAAAACCTTAATAGGATGTTTGCAAAAAAGATTAATTATATACTTAACAGCCTGTAAAGATGTAACGTTTTCGTCGTTAGTTTCAATATAATCAGAATCAATTAATTTATCGTTATTATAAATATTTACAACCACATATTCTTTTTTATGTTGTTTTAACAATTTTCTCTCACTTTTTGAAAATTTAAGACTATTTAAATATGATTGTTCATAAATTTCTGCAGTATTTTCTATTTTTACAAAATCCAATGCGCTTATTAATTGATTTCCTAAAGAATTAGATGGATTTCTAGTTGTGTTTGGATTATTACCAGTAGAAATTAAAATAAAATTCCATAAATTAATACTTAAAAATAAGCAACAAATACAAAATAAAACTGATAAACTTCTAATGAAAAAATTTTTAAAATTTTTATAACTAAAAATACTAATAATATAGGCAATAATCATAGCAAAGAAGCCACAAGAAACATATGGTTGTTTTAAAAACCATGAAAAAATTGTCAATAAAGAAAAGAAAATAGTATATAATATATATTTTTTCTTTTGAGAAGAAAAATTTAAATCAAGCCATAATATTGCCAAATACGAAGATAAAATAGCTAAAGTAATAGCAACATATTCAGTTAATAATGTATGATAAAAACCATATATAAAAGGATTAATAATGATAGAAAATAATATAGCACTAATTATAACTTTAGTTTTTTTTAAATTAATTTTATTAAAAAAATAACATAATACTTTATAGCAAAATAATAAAAATAACAAATAATAACAAAAGGAATTCATTAATAATCCTTGAGTAGTTTTTCCAAAAAGAAAATTGCCAACAAAAATTATGAAAGGAAAAACAGGACCACGCACAACATCCCATGTATTCCAAGGAAGAGACCCTTCAAATATATTTACATAGCTCATATAATGAGCACTATCCCAAAGAATAGTAACAGAATATTCAAAATAAAATACGGTAAGAAGAAAGAATAATAAAAGAGGAATATACTTTTTGTACTTTTTCATATCAAAACTACCTTTCATTTGTAAATTCATATAATTTCTGTACTATCTTTTTTATATGAATTCTAAATCCTTTCGGAAATTTTCTACAAATTTTATATAATAAATTTTTTGGCTTATTATCTACTGAAACTTTAAATCTATTATCTAAAACCTTATTATATAAATCTTTTTCTTCATCATTTAATTTGACATTTTTTCTTTGAACCTCTTTTTCAAAATAAACAATAAATTCTTCTACTTTATTATCATAATCAAAACTAGACAAATTTTTTGTAATATTTTCTTTTATTTTCAAATAACAACTATTATTATTTATTAAAGCATCAATTTTTTGCATATAGGCATTTACATCATTAACTTCTTTAATAATATAACCATTAATACCATCTTTTATATATTCATTTATACCACCAGAATCACTAACAACTACAACATTCCCTGCAGCCATAGCTTCTAGCGCCATCAAACCAAAGCCTTCAGTAAGTGAAGCATCAATATATAAATCTGATTGTTGTAAAATTGAGGCAATTTCTTTTCTGGAGAAAGGTCCAAGATATTTATTAATTTTATTATTATTAAAATAATCAAATGGAAATTCAATATATTTATTATTATATAAAACATTAATTTCTAAACCCTCATAAGAATTTAAAATAAGTTTCAAAATATCTAATAAAATAAAATCTCCTTTTAAAGAATTATTTCTCAAAACAAAAGTAATAACTTTTAAGTTCTTAGAATGATTTACTTTATGTAATAAATCATAATTTATTCCATTACTTATAACATAAGAATCAACATTAAATGTTTCATAATAACGTTTTTTTAAATAATTTGAAATTGTCAAAATATCATCAGGTAATTTATAACTCAATTCAGCAACTCCATAATCATTACCATTTTCAAAGTATGGCTCATAACCTTGTGCATAATAAATTAATGGCACATTATATTTATTAGAAAGTTCTTTTGTAAAATAAGTTGACGAATAAATGGTTGAAACTATTTTTTTAAATTTATAATTATCAACTTCATTTACTTGTATTGGATTAAATAACATAATCTCATCATATCCATTTGAAAAACCATATAAAACATTACAATCAAAATTATTAATAGTCAAATAATTAACCATATCAACAGCCATATGAACTCCACCAGCATTTTGAGAAAAGCCAATCAAATATATTAAAAACTCAAAATTTACTTTTTTATCATCTTCAGTCAATTTTGACATTATATATTTTATTGGATCATTTTTTTTGTATAAATCCATTAATGTATTATACTCTTTTCCCCATCTATCAAAAAATATTTTTCTATTTTTATCTAATTTTTCTTGTTTTTCTTTCGATGTTCCAAAGGAAACTTCAGCTTTATGAAATACATAGGTATCAATAGCAACTTTTGCTGTAAAGCCTGCTGCCATAGCCTTAAATTGATAATCTGTCTCTTCTCCATAACCTGTTCCATAAATTTCATCCAAATAACCAATTTTATTAATGCATTTTCTAGAAATCATCAAACAATTTCCAACAACTGTACAGGCATCAAAAGTTTTCCCTTTGAACTTTTTTTCCAATAAATTATTCATTTGTGAATAAGTATATCCTTCAAACATTTCTAACGTCAAATTAGCGGCATTACTAGATATAGGACAAATAAGCCCAATTTTTTCATCTTTTTCCATATGTGACATTAATTTACCAATAGTATTTTTTGAAATAATACAATCTGTATTAAGCAACAAAACATAATCAGCTTTAGATTTTTGCATTCCTTTATTCGTCGATTTTATAAAACCTAAATTTTTTTTATTATTTAAAATTTCAATATTAGAATATTTTTGGGATAAATTTTTTAAACAATTACATGTTAATTCGTCATCACAATCGTTTATTAGATAAACCTTATTTAATAATTCTGATTCTGTATTTTTAAAAATCGAGTAAACACATAATTTAACCCATTCCGGTGATTTATAAACCGGAATAATAATATCGCACTTCTTTTTCATTATAATTCCTCCGCAAATCTCTTCTTTAATTTATCAAATATTTTATAACCTATCATTAATATAACCAAACATACTACAAAAACTATACCAACATCAAACATATTAGGTATTTTTTTATCATACAAAATTGTTCGATAAAATCCAATAATATGAAACATTGGATTTAATTTGAAAATAGGTAATACCCTAGCTGGAATCATATCAGTTGAATATACTATTGGACATAAATAAAACATTAACATCATAAATACATTTAATAAATACTCAATATCCCTTACATAAACAGTAATAGATGAAAAAATAAACGATAATCCCAATTGTAATATATATTGAATTAAAACAATAATTGGTAACACTAAAATAGAAATACTAAAGCCAACTCCACTTATTAATAAAGCAGCAAATACTATAATTCCTGTTATTAAAAAATTTAACAAATTACTAGTAGCTGTACTAATAGGTAAAATTTCTCGTGGAAAATATACCTTCTTTATTATACCAGCATTTGTAACAATTGAAGCTGCACTTTGTAAAACAGTAGTATTGAAAAAATTCCAAGGCATCAATGCCACAATCAAAAATATTATATAATTATCTACATTATTTTTTAAGATAAAGGGAAATACCAATGAATATATTAATAATTGAAATAAAGGATTTAAAAAGCTCCACAAAACTCCTAAAAAAGATTTTTTATATTTTCCTCTAAACTCCTTTTTTATAGAAGTTTTTAGGAATTCTCTATATTTATATAATTCTTTAAAAAAATTCATATTATCCTCCTTAACCACATTCCTTTGAATATTTTTCTAAAACTTCACTTGTCTTCCCATCCATTTGAACTTTACCATTATTAAGCCAAACTGCTCTATCACATAGAAATTTAACAGAACTAACAGAATGAGATACAAAAACCATTGTTTTCCCTTGCTTTTTTAACTCTAACATTTTATTTAAACACTTATCTTGAAAATGTTGATCTCCTACAGCTAAAATTTCATCAATAAGTAATATATCAGCATCAACATTGATAGCAACAGAAAAAGCAAGTCTCATATACATACCTGAAGAATAAGTTCTAATTGGATTATCAATATATTCTCCTAATTCTGAAAATTCAATAATATCATTAACTCTTTTATCAATTTCTTCTTTAGAAAGGCCAAAAATAGAAGCATTAAAATAAATATTCTCTCTACCACTGAAATCTTGATGAAATCCAGCACCAAGCTCTAGCAAAGAAGTTAATTTCCCATTAATAAAAATTTTCCCACTCGTAGGATAAATTATTTTAGTCATTAATTTAAGTAATGTACTTTTACCACTACCATTCACCCCAATTAATGCTACACTTTCTCCTTTATTAATTGTTAAATTAATATTTTTAAGTACCTCTCTTACTTCTTTTTTAGATTTTCCTAACCTTATGACTCTTTCTTTAAGAGTGTTAGCTTTATCCCCATAAATAATAAAATCTTTATTCATATTTTCTACTTTAATTGCAAAATTATTTTTTTTCACTTCATATCCCTCTCTCTATAAAAGTTAACAAAACAACTAATTTAATTTCTCTTTAAAATACCATTAATCTTACGCAATGGTTTTGTTAACTTCCAACTTAAACTATTTTGAAGGCAATTAATTGTTTTTTGTAAATCTAAATTATCTTTTAAAATTTGTTTGTTTTTAATAATTACTCTTTTATTTTCATCATTTATTTCATTTATTTTATAATATAAAGAATCTATTATCTTAATATAATCAACACTATTTAAAAAATTCATGTTAATTCCAATAATTATTTTATCTCCTAATTTATAATTTTCATTTAATATAATTGTAGGATTATTTTCTAACAAAATATGAGAAGAATCAAATAATATAGAATTACAAAATTCAATATGATTAAAATCAACTCCTAAAATTTTACTAACCTTTATTCCACCTATCGAATCTAATCTTAACGTTAATGAACTTCCACTTACTGGAGCAACTAAATCAATAAAATAATAGTCCCCTTTTTTTTCATAATTACCTACAAAATCATACTCATACTTATATTCTTTTAAATTACTATCATCACCAAAATAAACTCTATATTCTTTAAGAAAATGATCTTTTTGACTACAATGTATATTTCTTCCAAAATATTTATTATCAAAAGCACTCATATTTAATAACTTAAATTTTAACTTTTCCTGCCAAGCCACATAATTAAAACTCAATTGATCACGATAACTATATTTTAAAATCATTTCAAACCATAATTTCATAGTTTTTTTTAAAATAACATCATCATTCCTTCTAACTAAAATAGCACTCTCTATAAGTCCATTATTACAAGGATAGTTTTCCTTTTTTAAAAAAGAAATTTCATTCATAATAGTTTCTTTTGAATCTCTATTATATATTACACATGCTTTTGCTTCATCATAAATGCAATTCCTATTAGGATGTTTAAAACTAACTAATGAATATTTTTTCATATCACATTCATTATTTATAAAATCTGAAATTGGCTTTTTTAAATAAGTAGCACCATCAATCCACACAGAAATTTTATACTTATTTATAATTTCATTTCCTAAAATTTTAATTTTTCTAGCTAAGCGAATATTATCTAAATTATTATTTTCAATATAAATAACATTCCAAAAATCAGAAACTATTTTTTTATTATTAGTAAATAAATAATAATCAATATTTTTTTCTTTATAGTCAAAAAATTCATTAATACTATCGTATTCCCCTGTAATACATGTATATACACAAATATTTTTTTTCATTACATCACCTTATAACTATATCCAGTTTAACATAAGATTTAAAAAAAATCTACTTTTTCAAAAAATAAAAAAACACTTTTAATCATTTCTAAAAATATCTCTAGTATAAACCTTATCTACTACATCATCTAACAAAGAAGAATTACGATTAGCTAAAATAATATCACTATCTTTCTTAAACATATTAATATCATTAATAACACTAAAACCAAAATAATCTTCTTCTTTACCTAAAGTTGGTTCATAAATAATTACTCTAATCTTTAACTCCCTTAACCCATTCATAATATCTAAAATAGCACTTGCCCGAAAATTATCTGAACCACTTTTCATCGTCAACCGAAAAACACCAACAACTTTAGGAGATTTTTTTATTATCATTTTTAAAATATGTTCTTTTCTCGTTGCATTACTTTCCACAATAGCACTAATCAAATTTTCAGGAACATCTTTATAATTAGCTCTCAATTGTTTAGTATCCTTAGGCAAACAATAACCACCATATCCAAATGAAGGATTATTATAATAATTTCCAATTCTAGAATCTAAACAAACACCTTCTATAATATCTCTAGTATTTAAACCTTTCATTTCCGCATAAGTATCCAATTCATTAAAATAAGCAACTCTCAATGCTAAATAAGTATTAGAAAACAATTTAACAGCCTCTGCCTCTGTAGAATTCATATATTTTACAACTACATCTTCCTTTAAACAAGAAGATTTTAACAAATTAGCAAACTCATATGCTTTTTGACTTACACCACCAATAATAATTCTAGAAGGATACAAATTATCATATAAAGAATGTCCTTCTCTCAAAAATTCTGGACTAAAAATAATACAATCAGTATTATACTTCTTTCTCATCCTATCAGTAAAACCAACAGGAACAGTAGATTTAATAACAATAAAAGCATTATTATTAAAAGAAAGAGCCTCTGCAATCATTTTTTCAACACTAGAAGTATCAAAATAATTTTTTTCATCATCATAATTTGTAGGTGTACAAATAATAACAAAATCAGCCTTACAAAACGCTTCTTCTTTATCCAACGTTGACCATAAATTAAGTTTTTTTTCTTTAAAATACTTAGAAATATATTCATCTTTTATAGGAGATACTCGCTTGTTAATCAAATTTACTTTTTCTGAAATAATATCTAATAATACAACTTCATTTTTTACACTAAATAATGTTGCTAAAGATAATCCAACATAACCAGCCCCAACTACTGTTATTTTCATTTCTCTTTCCTACCTAACTTAAACTTAACTTTATTAATAAATCCAATATCTTTTTTTTGACAATTATGATTCATTACTTCCATTAAACTTTCATTAAATCTCTTTAATAAACTTAAATAAAATTCATCATCTAAAATTAACATCTCAATTTCAAACCTTACTTTTTGATTCTTTTTAAAATTACCATACACAAAAATAGTAGGTATCTCATTATCAAAAATTTGATATTCAAAATATTGACTATAATTAACCAAATTTTCTTTCTCCATATTTTTAACCTGTAACTTTAAATTAGAAAATAAAATCCCAGTAAATTGAGCAAATTCTATTTTAAATTCAAAACAATTCTTTAAAATATTAAACTCCCCTACATAGTGATTTTCTTTTTTCTTATAATTTCCTTTCAGTAAAGAACCATAAGAAAAATCTTCATTTCGTCCAAAATAAACATAAAAATCATCTAATTTTTTATTATTATTTTTTTGATGTTTCTCCCAACCAAAATATTCATTATCAAAAACATTCATATCTAATAAATCAAACTTAAAATTATTTTCCCAAGCAACATAATTAAAACTTAATTGATCTCAATAACTATAATTACAAATTTCTAAAAACCAATCATTCATTACTTTATTTAGCTGTTCATCATTAAAATTTCATGACCCAAAACTTTTATCTTTCTAGCCAAACGAATATTATCTAACCCATCATTTTCAATATAAATCACTTTCCAAGTTTTAGAAGTCAAATTTTTATTATTTGTAAAAAAATAGTAATCAATCCCTTCTTCCTTAAAATCTAGTTCCTTTATTTTATCATAGTTCCCTGTTATACAAGTATAAACACATATTTTATTCTTCATAATATTCTCCTTAATATTAATTATCAAATTACTTATTTAACATTTTTCTATTAAAAAACTTTTGTAACATTTTAATTTTATGCCTATTATTACAAAAAATATAAAATAATATTTTCTTATTAACTTTACTTGAATTAGACAAATAAATATTTAAAGCATCATCAAAACGAGCCATTAAAGCACTATCCATTTTAACTTTTAAGTTAAATTGTTCAAACAGCAATTTCTCTATATCACAAATTGCATCAAAATGAAATTTAGACATATTTTTATCTTTTGTTTTACTACTCCAACTATCTCCTTGATCAAATATTTTTCTATGTGCTGCCAAATTAACTTTAGAACAATAAATCTTTTTTTCATTTAAAGTATTTAAAATAGCTAACTTTTGATCACCATTTGCCCTGCAATCATCATAAGCTTCTTTTTGAATACTAGTTAAATCTTTATATAAATTTCTACACATTAGCGAAGCTGTTTGGCCTGGTAATTTATATTCCAATGCATCAAAAAATATAAAATCTTTATTTTTTTCATAACAATAATTACTATAACATCTTTCTAAATCTAAATTACGTTGATTATTTTTATCTATAATATATACAGAACTTGCATATGCATTATATTCTTCATGATTTTTTAAAAAATCATATTGAATCTGCAATTTTTGATCATTAATCCAGTAATCATCGCCTTCTAAAGACGCTATATAAGGTGCTTGCAATTCCTGACGAAGTAATCTAGCATTTTCTCTCATACCAACATTTCTATCTCTTAAAGATAAATTAATAAGTTCTGGATATTTCCTCTTATATTTTTTTAAAATATCTACTGTACCATCAGTAGAACAATCATCAGCAATTAAAATTCTATATTTAACATTTATTTTTTGTTTTAAGATACTATCTATAGCTTGCCCTATATATTTTTTATGATTATAAGTAATCATATAAACATCAATCATTATACTTTTTTTATAAACATATTCTAAAATTGTAGAACATATAAAAGAAACTTTTTCTAACGATAAACTTCCATATAATGGTAAAGTTAAAATTTTATTAGAAATCTCTAATGCAATAGGAGTATTTTTAGAATCATAGTTACCCTCATAACATTTTAATTCTGTAATTAAAGGAAAAAAATATTTTCTCACTAATATATTTTTAGACTTCAAATATTCAAATAAATCATCACGACTAAAACCACACTTACTTTTATCAATTATAATAGGAAAATAAGAATAATTTCTAAACTCTCCATCATCATCACCATAAACTGGCAGCTGAATCCCATTACAATCTTTCAACAATTTTAAATATTTTAATACTATCTTTTTCCGTTTCATAATTTCTTTATCAACTATTTTCAAATTACATAAACCCATAGCAGCAGAAAATTCATTCATTTTAGCATTAATACCAACAATATCAATTTCTTCAGCATTCTTTATTCCAAAATTTTTAAACATTTCTATTTTTTCTTTTAAACTTTCATCATTATAACATAATGCTCCACCCTCAATAGTATTAAAAACTTTTGTAGCATGAAAACTAAACATTGTTATATCGCCATAACTTGCAATTGATTTATCATATATTTTTTCACCAAAAGCATGAGCAGCATCATAAATAACTTTGAGATTATACTTCTTAGCTATTATTTCAATTTTTTTTACATCACAAAAATGTCCATACACATGAACAGCAACAATGGCACACGTTTTATCTGTAATTAAACTTTCTATCTTATTAGCATCAATTACATAAGTATTTGGATCAATATCACAAAAAACAGGAATTAAACCAGCCTGCACAATAGCATGAGTAGTAGAAGAAAAAGTAAAAGGAGTGGTAATAACTTCTCCTTTTAAATCCAAAGAATTTAGTGCTGTATATAAAGCCATATGACCATTACAAAATAAACTAACATTAGAAACTTCCAGTTTTTGTTTTAATTCATATTCAAATTGTTGATGAAATTCTCCATTATTAGTCAACCATTTATTAGCCCAAATTTTCTTTAAATATTTAGAATACTCATTATAACTTGGAAGAAGTGGCTCAGTTACAAAAATCTTTTCCTTTTTCATGTTTCTGCATCTCCTTTTTAAAGTCAATTAAATAATCATGATAATCATATTTTGGACAATAGCCTAATTCTTCTTTTGCTTTACTAATATCCATAATAAATTGACGAGCATTACTTTTTTCAGGACATTTTTTTATAACAAATTCTTTATCTTTAGAAAAAACATCCACAATTTCATTTATTTGCTGTTCTAAAGAAATACCCTTACCAGTACCAACATTATATATTCCCCCACATCTAGTAGAAATTAGTGCTAAATAAATAAGTTGACAATAATCTTTTACATAAACAACATCTTTAACTCGATTAGGATCCCCCCAAATTTCAATTTCCTCTCCATTTATTGCTTTATCAATCAAAGTTCTATACCCTAATTTTTTCTTTTTAAAATTTACATAATAATAGGGATTTTCTTTATATAAATATATAGTAGGAAGCCTAAAAATAAAAGCCTTTATCCCATAATTGTTTTGATAAGTTTTAATTAAATCAACAGCAGCACACTTAGAAATAATATATGGAGCATAATTTCCTTCTAAAGGAAACTTTCTTTCAAAATCAGACCTAATTACTAATTCTTTATCCCAATAACCACTTAAATCAGCTTCAGTAGTTGGATAAATAATTCGATCCACTTTATTTCTTAAACAAAATTCCAATATATTCAAAGTACCAGTAATATTAATATCAATATATTTTTGAAAATTTCTTGTCTTCATTGTAGCTGGCATAGCACCTGCTAAATTAATAACAGCAAAGATATTAACATCATCTAACTTTTTTAACGTCGCTTTCTTTGAAATATCTGCTCTCACATAACTAACATTATTTATAGATTTTGAACTTTCATCAACATGTCTACTTACTGCAACAATAGAAAACTTTTTAAAATCTAAATTTTCTTTTAAGTACTCTATTAAATATTTACCAGTATTTCCAGTAGCACCAAAAACAACTATTTTTTTCATTACTCTCCCACTTTCACACAAATAAATTTATCCATATTATTTATTTTAAATATCATATCATCCATCGAACTAAATTTCAGCAACAATATTCCAATAGTTCCATTTGAACCAGTAAATGAATGAACAAAATCACCAATAGAACAAGTAAAATGTTGCTCCAAAATATTTTGTTTAATTTCATCATCAATAAAAATATTTTCTAATATACCTGAACAATTACTATGAATTGCATAATAAGCATAATACCCATTAATTTTAACCAAATCTAAATTATCACAACTATCTCCCATAGCTGCTCTAATAGTATAATCCAATAAATCAACACCAGTAGCATATTTTATTACTTGAGGAATCATATTTCCACCATTTCTTGGACCAATTTCCATCAAATAAACTTTTTTATTTTTACCAACTCTTATATCAAAATTATAAGCTCCCGTTTTTAATTTTAATAAATCAAAAACTTTCTGAATTTCACAAACAATATCTTTTTTTAGATAATTTTCCATTTTTAAGGGAAAACTTGCTGCAACGGGAGTAAAAGGATTAGGACTATTATCAGAAAAATGATCATTACCCAAACAATAAAATTTTAATTTACCATTAACTGAAAAACCATCTCCTGCAACTTGATAGTTATATGGCTCAATAAACTCTTCGATAATAACTTTTTTACTTCTAGAATATTTTATTGCATTTTCAAATTCTTTTATACAATTGCTTAAACTATTTAACTTTACAACTCCCTTACTTCCTGAAGAATCAACAGGTTTTAACATAACTGGATAAGTAAAAAAGTCTTCATCTTTCTCTAATTCTTGATAAGTACAATAAATTTTGAATTTAGGTACATTAAATCCATTTTTCATTAAAAATTCCCTAAATAATCCCTTATCAGACAAAACTTTAACAGATTCATATGGATTACCACATAAATTCATTTTTTCAGCAACATATGCTTGCGTAGCAGCTGCAGGATCAGAAGCATAACATACAATTCCATCTATTTTTTCTTTTTTAGCAATATCTAAAATTAATTCTTTATCTGTAGTACTAGCCAAATAAAATTTATCTGCCACTTTCCTACCAGGATTATCTTCCAAATAATCACAAAGTACTGTAAAATATCCTAATTTTTTTGATCTTTGAATAGCTATCACTTGTTGCATTGACCCACCTAAAAGTAAAATCTTTTTCATATTTTAAACCTCACATTTTTATATAACTACCAATACTTTTTATAAGAAATATTCGTATCAACATTTCCTTTTATTCCACTTATCTTTCCTTGACTAGAATATTGCCAAATTTGATAAGCACCATTATAATTACTTTTCACATTATAATCATAAGTATAATGTGCTAACCAAATCTGATATTTTTTTTCTAAATAAACTGCATCTAACTTATTAGTTAGCCAATCACGATTAGCATAAATCCCACATTGATATCCAGCACTAACAATTTTATTGCAAAATCTATCTGCTAATTTTGTTAGTACACCTTTTCCTAAAAATAATGTGGAAGCATCTTCCATATCAATATAAACAGGTAGTTTTAAATTTTGCCTTTGAGAAAAATTCAAACTATTTAATATTCTTAAAGTATGTTCTACTTCACTATCTATACTTTCACTTTCAACATTCAATCCAGTAGCTCCTGTTTCTTTCAAAGCATAAGAATACAAATAAACTCCATAAGGAATATTATAATTTACTGCGCCATTAACATTATTTAAAAATTGAACATCATCTTGATAAGACAAATTATCTCCATATCCAAGTCTTAAAATAGTAAAATCAATACCATACTTCGAAACACTATCCCAATTAATTTTTCCCTGATGTGATGATACATCAATTCCAAAATATTCATGATCATACAACCATAATTTTTTGCTAATTGAATCAAGAAGATCACCATAAACACTATATAAACTAATTCTTAAAACATGCTCTCCTGAACTAAATTTCTTTAAATCAACATTTGCACGATATCCAGGTGTTGAATTAAAAGCTACACCATTATAAGCATTTTGATATGAATTAATTACATCATTTCTCTCATAACGTTCAACATTAATAGAGACATTATCAATAAAAACTTTAACAATAGAATCTTTTGATTCTGATAATTCCCATCCTTGAATAGTCATATTAGAACTATTACTATAATTAGACTTTTCTGGATACTCTAATTGCAATTTCCCATCATACTTTTTCAAAATAATTCTCTTTGACTGAGTTTTAAGTTCTTCACCTGTATCCTTATTCTTCAAAGTAATACGAACACGATGTTCTCCATCAGTATATTTACTCATATCATATTGAATCTTATACCCAGGTGTTGAATTATTCTCTTTACTATACTTATCTTTATAATTATTATAAAGATCTTCTCTTTCTTCTCTTATTATTTGAGTTTCTACTTCTTTCTCATCAATTAATAAAACAACATCTACATTTTTAGCATTACTCAAATACCATCCTTTAATATCAAGAATTGTTCCCTTATAAGTATTCAAATGCATTGGAGTTTCCATATGTGAATCAATATCATACTTTTTCAAAATAATTCTTTTTGACTGAGTTTTAAGTTCTTCACCTGTATTCTTATTCTTCAAAGTAATACGAATACGATGTTCTCCATCAGTATATTTACTCATATCATATTGAATCTTGTACCCAGGTGTTAAATTATTCTCTTTACTATACTTATCTTTATAATTATTATAAATATCTTTTCTCTCTTCTCTTATTATTTGAGTTTCTACTTCTTTCTCATCAATTAATAAAACAACATCTACATTTTTAGCATTACTCAAATACCATCCTTTAATATCAAGAATTGTTCCCTTATAAGTATTCAAATGCGTTGGAGTTTCCATATATGAATCAATATCATATTTTTTCAAAATAATTCTCTTTGATTGAGTTTTAAGTTCTTCACCTGTATCCTTATTCTTCAAAGTAATACGAACACGATGTTCTCCATCAGTATATTTACTCATATCATATTGAATCTTATACCCAGGTGTTAAATTATTCTCTTTACTATACTTATCTTTATAATTCTTAAAAATGTCATTTCTTACTTCTCTCTCAATATTTGTATCTACTTCTTTCTCATCAATTAATAAAACAACATCTACATTTTTAGCATTACTCAAATACCATCCTTTAATATCAAGAATTGTTCCCTTATAAGTATTCAAATGCGTTGGAGTTTCCATATATGAATCAATATCATATTTTTTCAAAATAATTCTCTTTGACTGAGTTTTAAGTTCTTCACCTGTATCTTTATTCTTCAAAGTAATACGAATACGATGTTCTCCATCAGTATATTTACTCATATCATATTGAATCTTATATCCAGGTGTTGGATTATTCTCTTTACTATACTTATCTTTATAATTCTTAAAAATGTCATTTCTTACTTCTCTCTCAATATTTGTATCTACTTCTTTCTCATCAATTAATAAAACAACATCTACATTTTTAGCATTACTCAAATACCATCCTTTAATATCAAGAATTGTTCCCTTATAAGTATTCAAATGCGTTGGAGTTTCCATATATGAATCAATATCATATTTTTTCAAAATAATTCTCTTTGACTGAGTTTTAAGTTCTTCACCTGTATCTTTATTCTTCAAAGTAATACGAATACGATGTTCTCCATCAGTATATTTACTCATATCATATTGAATCTTATATCCAGGTGTTGGATTATTCTCTTTACTATACTTATCTTTATAATTCTTAAAAATGTCATTTCTTACTTCTCTCTCAATATTTGCGTCTACTTCTTTCTCATCAATTAATAAAACAACATCTACATTTTTAACATTACTCAAATACCATCCCCTAATATCAAGAATTGTTCCCTTATAAGTATTTAAATGCATCGGAGTTTCCATATATGAATCTATAATAGACTCACTAGCATTTACTCTTATACTAACACCAATCATAACTATACAAAAAATACAAGTAAATATCTTTAAAATATTTTTCACAATTCATCACCCCTTTTTAAATTATTAGTATTTTAAAATTGCCAAAAGATGATATCATCTATTTTTATTTTTACTACTCTCCATAGTGAAAATACTTTGGACTCTTTCCTAATACCAAATGCTTAGTATCCTTCTCACTAGTAATAGGCTTATCTATTCCATACTTTTTAAACATACCTTCCCAATCAATACCAAGTTCAGGATCATTCCAATAAATTCCCCCTTCATAGTCAGGAGCATAATCATTATCAATCAAATACTGAAAAATAGTATTATCCTCTAAACTAATAAATCCATGAGCAAACCCTCTTGGAACATATAATTGTCTTCCACTTTCTTTATCGTTAGCATCATATGGTTTTAATAATACTGCTGTATGTTTTCCATAAGTAGGAGAACCTTCTCGAATATCTACAACAACATCAATAGCACTTCCCTGTATTACTTCAACTAACTTAGTTTGACATTTAGGATCTTTTTGAAAATGAAGTCCTCTTACTACACCTTTAGCACTTTTACTACGATTACATTGTACAACCCCATAAAATTTAATTTTCTCTTTATCCATTTCTTTTTGAATAAAGAAAGGACTAAAATATCCTCTCTCATCTCCAAAAACACTAGGTTCTAATATATAACAATCTTTTAATTCAGTAGCAATCTTCTTCATTATTTATCCCCCTTAAAAGCATTCTTATATTCACCACTTAAAATATTTTCTATCCAATCCTCATGATTTAAATACCAATCAACAGTTTCTTTAATCCCCTCATCAAAAGTATAAGTTCTATTCCAACCTAACTTACTTTCTACCTTTGATGAATCAATTGCATATCGTAAATCATGACCCTTTCGATCAGCAACAAAAGTAATTAAATCTTCACTCTTACCCATCTGTTTCAATATAGTTTTCACAACTTCTAAATTACTTCTCTCAGAGTGTCCACCTAAATTATAAACTTCTCCATTTCTTCCTTCACGAACAATCTTATCTACTCCAATATTATGATCAATAACATGAATCCAATCTCTTACATTCTCTCCTGTTCCATAAACTGGAATCTTTTCATCTTTTAATGCCTTAGAAATCACTAAAGGAATTAGTTTTTCAGGAAACTGATAAGGTCCATAATTATTACTACATCTACTAATCGTAACAGGAAGTCCATAAGTTCTATGATATGCCATAACAAGTAAATCAGCACTAGCCTTTGAACTAGAATAAGGACTAGAAGTATGAAGAGGCGTACTTTCTGTAAACAATAAATCTGGTCTATCCAGTGGTAAATCTCCATATACTTCATCAGTAGAAACTTGATGATATCTCTTAATTCCATATTTCCTACAAGCATCCAACAAAACACTTGTCCCAATAATATTAGTAGTTAAAAAGATACTAGGATTCTTAATGGAATTATCTACATGACTCTCTGCAGCAAAATTAATGACAACATCAAATTTTTCTTCTAAAAATAACTTATCAATAAATTCTCTATCTGTAATATCACCATGAACAAATTTAAAATTATCATATCCCTCTAAATCTTTAATATTATTATAATTTCCAGCATAAGTTAATGCATCTAAACAAACAAACATATCACTCTGATATTTCTTTACTTCATAATGCATAAAATTACTACCAATAAAACCAGCCCCACCAGTTACTAAAAATTTCATTTTAATCCCTCTTTCTTTAATTCACAAATATATCTTTTTACAGCATCTTGCCACTCTGGTAATCTTTTCATTCCTATATCATCTAGACTCTCTTTACTAAGTTTAGAATTTAATGGTCTTTTAGCAATTGTTTTATAATCTTTTGTTAATATAGGATGAACCTTAACTTTCTTACGGCTCTCTTTAAAAATAAATTCTGCAAACTCATACCAACTACAATAGCCTTCATTTGTCACATGATATAAACCTTTAACATTACTTAAAAACATATTTACTAAAAGACCTGCTAAATCTTTTGTATAAGTTGGACTACCAATTTGATCACAAACAACATTTAACTCTTTATGTGACTCTGCTAAGTTTAACATTGTCCGAATAAAATTCTTTCCATTAATCCCAAATACCCAAGAAATTCGAACAATGATATGATTATCATACGCACGAACAAAATTCTCTCCTAAGTATTTTGTCTTCCCATAATAATTCACAGGATTAACCTTATCTTCTACTTGATAAAGTCCCTCTTTTGTACCATCAAAAACATAATCAGTACTAATATAAATAATTTTTGCTCCTACTTCTTTTGCAGCTTCAGTCAAATACTTTGTTCCAAGAACATTAACTTGATAGCATTTTTCTTGCTCTTCTTCTGCCTTATCCACTGCCGTATATGCTGCACAATGAAAGATAACTGAAGGCCGATATTCCCTTATCATCTTCTTAACAGCATCCTCATTCGTAATATCCAAATCTACTCTTGTCGGTGCTAAAATATCTGTATAGCCTCTTTCTAACAATTCACGTTTTACATCATAACCTAATTGTCCATTCACACCTGTAATAAAAAACTTCATTTATTATCTCCTTTTATTCTAAAAATACTGAAAAGTCTTATCAACCAAACATAACAAAATTTTTATATTTTATTTCCCTTTTTCTAAAACTTTCTTTAAATATTTACCATACCTATTCTTTTTCATTAAATCAGCACTTTTTTCTAATTCTTCCTCTGATAACCATCCCTTATAATAAGCAATTGCCTCAGGACAACAAATTACCTTATCCTTATTATTTTGAATCGAACGAATCATTGCTGTAGCATCAGCCATCGACTCTTCTGTACCTGTATCAAACCAAGTATATCCTTCATCTAAAAGACAAGCTTTTAAAATTCCTTCTTGTAAATACATGTCATTTAAAGTAGTAATTTCTAATTCCCCTCTTTTTGAAGGTCTAACAAGAGAAGCTTTATCACTTACTCCCTTAGGATAAAAATAAAGTCCCGTAATTGCCAAATCACTCTTAGGTTGAAGTGGCTTTTCTTCAACACTTAAAACATTTTTATCCGAATCAATCTCCATAATTCCAAATCTCTCTGGATCTTTAACATGAACCCCAAAGATAGTCGCATATCCTTCTATTGCATTTTGAGTAGCATTCATCAATACTTCTTCAAAACCACTACCATAGAAAATATTATCACCTAAAACCATCGCACATGCATCATCTCCAATAAACTCACGACCTAATAAAAAGGCTTGTGCAAGTCCATCAGGAGAAGGTTGAATAGTATAAGTAATATTTACTCCCAAATGTTTCCCATCTCCTAATAATCTTTTAAAAGATGCTTGATCTTCCCTTGTTGTAATCAATAAAATATCTTTTATCCCTGCTTGCATTAAAGTCGATAAAGGATAATAAATCATCGGCTTATCATAAACATTTAATAACTGTTTAGAAGTCCCCATTGTAATCGGATAAAGTCTTGTACCAGATCCTCCTGCTAAAATAATTCCTTTCATTTTCTTACTTTCCTCCTTAAATTTTTCTTTTTATTTTTATGTAAAAATGGAAGTTTCCCTTCTATTCTTTTATCACTAATAATATCTGTCCTTATTACCAAAGTAATAACAACTATAAATAACAAACTATAAATTATAACCCCTGCATTACTATCATCCATAACATAAATAATAGAAGCAATAGCAAATAAAACATCAAAAAAATAAATAATTAAAACAGCTTTTGTTACTGAAAAATTTAGTTTTAATAACTGATGATGCAAATGACACTTATCTGGCATAGCAATAGATTCATGTTTTAACATCCTTCTAATAATAGCAAACAAAGTATCCAAAATAGGAATAGCAAGTAAAAAGATAGGCACAATCAAAGAAGTAAAAGTAACATTCTTATACCCTAGCAAAGAGATTACAGAAATAATATATCCTAAAAATAAACTACCAGAATCCCCCATAAAAATACTAGCCGGATGAAAATTATGAACCAAAAATCCTAATGTTGCTCCTAACATAACAAAAGTTAATATCACATCCAATCCTGAACTCTTAAACATCACCGCAATAATTCCTATCATCAAAAAGTAAATAGCAGCAATTCCTCCTGCAAGACCATCTAATCCATCAATAATATTAATACAATTCATAATCGCTACAATAAAAACAACCGTAACAATAGAAGCAAATCCTCCAAAATTAAAATATAAACCAAAAGCACTCATATCTTGTAAAACAATTCCCCCATAAAAAGGAATAACCATAGCAGCAGCAATCTGTCCAAGAATTTTATAACGAGCAGGAACTGGCTTAATATCATCAATCATTCCTGTTAAAACAATAATAAAACTACCAATCAAAACAGCATTCATCTGAATAGATTCTCTACCAAATAACATATATCCTAACAAAAAACCAGCATAAATTCCTAAACCACCTAACCTTGGAATAGGTACCTTATGTACCTTCCTCGCATTAGGAATATCTAACGCCCCAATATGAATCGCAATTCTTTTCACAATAGGGATAAAAATAACCACAAATAAAAATACAATAAATACCATCATAAATAGTCTTGAATATTCCATACTACACCTCTATTTAAAGTTTAGCACATCTTAATAGCATTGACAACCTACTTAACAAACACTTTACAAAAAATATCTCTAGCATTAAAAAAGCAAATAATATTCTTACTCCTCCTTATTAATACATAAATACTAAACAAAAAAACAACACATTATAGTGCTAAGCTCTTAAAAAACACTTTATCAGTATTTTAAATATATACCATATTAAGCAAAAAGATTTACTTTATAATACTTAAATTACATAAAAATTTATCAACAAAAAAATCCTTATATAAAATAAGAATTTAAATGCATCATATGGTGCCGTAAGTAGGAATCGGACCTACGTTAAAGCCTTACCATGGCCTCGTAATACCATTATACTATTACGGCAAGAATTGATTTTAAAACCAAATCAATTTAATATATACTAATATTGCAATAATAATTCGATAAAAAGCAAACACAGAAAAATCATGTTTCTTAATATAACGAAGTAAAAACTTAATACTAATTACACCTACAACAAAAGAAGTTACAATACCAACAATTACTTCACTAGTCATTTGTAATTCACCAAATTTTAATACAGTCGCACCAGCAATAATAGGAACCGACATCAAAAAAGTAAATTTCGTAATTGCTTCCTTACTAAGTCCCATTAGTCTTCCAGCTAATATCGTTGTTCCACTTCTAGAAAATCCAGGAAAAACAGCAAATGCTTGAGAACAACCTACTAAAAAAGCTTGCTTTAAAGTAATTTTTTCAAAAGGCACTTCCCTTTTACGATAATGCTTACTCGCCCACTTATCACCAGCATAAATAAATACACCCATTAATGCTAATAATAAAGCAATCGCCCATATCTGATTACGGAAAAATCCTTCAATGATATCATCTAGTAAAAAACCAACTAAAGCAGCAGGAATTGTCGCTACTATCAAATACCAAAACATTTTTCCTTCAGTTGTATCTTCCTTCTTAAAAAGATTTTTACATGCTCCAATAAACAAATTCCACCAATCTTTAAAATAAATCACTAAAACTGCCATTAAAGTTCCAAAATGCAAAGCAATATCAAAGGCCATAGAAGACTCTTTCCAGCCTAATAGATAAGGAACTAAAATCAAGTGTGCTGAGGAAGAAATGGGTAAAAATTCTCCTATTCCTTGAACAATTCCTAAAACAATATATCGAATAAAATCCATAAAGATAACCTTCTTTCTCCTTCTATGACATTATAACAAAAAAGATTTTAATTGTAAATATGATTTAAAAATAATGTCATATATTCTCTTTATGCGTAAACTATATTAGATATGTAAAGGAGGTAAAATTATGTATTACTACGGTGGATATAGTGGCGGATATAATAACTCTTGTGGCTGCAATAATGTAGGAAGTTATCCCGTATACGGTGGATACGGCTACAGTGGAGGAACTGGTTATAGCGCTGCAATTATCTTAGTCTTATTTATTTTACTTGTTATTATTATTGGTGCTAGAGTTGCTGTCTAGTCCAAAGGAAGGAAGAAATCCTTTCTTTTTTTATTGATTTGTGATAATATATATTCACAAGGAAGTGATTTTATGCTTTTAACAAGTGATATATTAGATGAAAAAGATAAAAGAATTCGGGCAAAAAATACTGATATGGAATTTCCATTAAGTGATAAAGATAAAAAATTAATTCATGATATGTTAGAACACTTACATTTTTCTCAAATAGAAGAAAAATCTGAAAAATATCATTTAAGACCAGGAATGGGACTAGCCGCCCCACAAGTCGGAATGAACAAAAATTTCTTTGTTGTTTGCCACGAAGAGAAAGAAAATGTTTTTAAAAATTATGTATTAATTAATCCTAAATTAATTTCTCATTCTGAAGAATTGATTTATTCTTCGGGAGGAGAAGGATGCCTAAGTGTAAATCGTGATGTAGAAGGTATTGTACCAAGATATGCTAGAGTGACTTTTACCGGATATGATGTTGATGGAAATAAAATTAAATATCGTGCAAGAGAAGAACTTGCAATTGCTTTCCAACATGAAATGGATCATCTACACGGAATATTATTTTATGATCATATTGATCCAAAAGATCCTTATAAAAACGCAGAAGAAATGAGAGAAATTTAAGTTAGTGTTTCAATTTTGAGATACTAATTTTTTTATTTATATTATGGCTTAATTAAATTTGCCTATAAAAAAAGACACATTCAAAAAAACTAAACGTGAACTTTATCGATTTCATTTATTTTATCTTTATACTTCAAAACTGGAGCATAACTTAAACGATGATATTTACAAATACCATACTTAGAAATGGCTTCTAAATGTTTTTTTGTTCCGTATCCTTTATTATTTACAAAATCATACATAGGATAAATCTTATCTAATTCACAAAGTTCTCTATCCCTTGTGACTTTAGCAATAACGGATGCTGCAGCAATAGATAAACTCTTACTATCTCCTTTAATAATAGAAGTTGTTGGAATTTCTAACTCCAGTGGCATAGCATCAATTAAAATATGATCTAATTTTATTTTTTCATTAGCCTTCTCGATAGCTTCTTTCATTGCTAACTTAGTCGCTTGATAAATATTTACTTCATCAATAATTTTCGGGCTTACTTCTCCTATCCCAATTGCTAATGCATCTTTCATCAAAATATCATAAAATTTATCTCTTTTTTTAGAAGATAATTTTTTAGAATCCGTTAATCCTTCTAATTGATAATTTAATGGTAAGACAACACAAGCAGCAACAACATTTCCAACCAAAGGACCTCTCCCAACTTCATCCACACCAGCAATCACTTTTTTTCCTTCTTGAATTAATTCTCTCTCGTAGCAGTATAAATCTTCCATTTTCTCACCTAAAATTATTTCTATTTCTAAATAGTTCATTTCCTTTAGAAGCTTGCATATTTCCTTCTAACCTTTTTAATCTTCCTTCGATACTATTGGCTTCTAAAATTTCCTTATCTCTTTCCTTTTTATCTTTAATATTAAACATTCTATTAAAATGTTGTTGCCTTTTTTCATTTGCTTCTCTGATTTGATTATAATTATGATTAGCGTTCCACTGACTATCCACAACTTTTGATATATCACTCACTCTTTTTTGTATTTCCATCTTATCTATCCTCTTTTCTCTCTCTATTATATAAAAAAGAAAGAAAAAAGAAAATACTTCAAAAGAAAAAAGGCAGAAAAAAAGAAGTTTTTGTTACTTATCTTCTTTTTCTTCTTCTAATGGAGGATTACCATTCATATTAAATAAATAATAATAAATATCAAAATAATTCTTTACTAAAACTAAATCTAGACTTTTTTTCACTTCTTCTGGTACCTCTTCTAAATCTTGTTTATTAGGAAGAGGAATAAATACTCTTTCTATTCCATTATCCATTGCAGCGATTAATTTTTCTTTTAATCCGCCAATAGCAAGAATAGAACCCCTTAAAGTAATTTCCCCTGTCATACTAATATCGTAAGGAATAATTTCATTTTTTAAAAGACTAATTAACGCAGTAGCAATAGCAACACCAGCACTAGGACCATCTTTCGGTGTAGCCCCCTCTTCAATATGAACATGAAAATCTCTAAACTGAAATAATAAATCATCAATTCCAAATTTCTCAGCATTACTTCTAACAAAACTAAGAGCGACTTCCACACTTTCTTTCATTACTTTTCCAATATTTCCTGTAACCTTTAACTTTCCTTCTCCTTTATAAGAGGTAACCGATATTTTTAAAATTTCTCCCCCATAAATCGTATAAGCTAGAGCATTTAACGTTCCACTTTCCGTAAATTTTTCATTTTTGATATGAAAATACTTAGAAGTTCCTAGGTAAGTATCTAGATTTTCATTGGTAATAACAATATCATGAATATCTTCCGTTACGATTACTCGACAAATTTCTTCTATCTTTCTTTTTAATTCCCTAGCACCTGCTTCTTTAGTATAATCTTCAATAATTCTAGCGATTGCACTATCATCAATCGTAATATTATTATTTTGAATTCTATAATCTTTTAATAACTTTGGAACTAAATGTTTTTTAGCAATTTCTTTTTTATCATAATTTGTATAACTAGATATTTCAATAATTTCTAATCTATCCCTTAAAGCACTTGGAATTTTGGTAATATCATTAGCAGTCAAAATAAATAATACTTTTGATAAATCAAATTCTTCTTCAATATAATTATCACAAAAATGTTGATTTTGTTCTTTATCTAATACTTCCAAAAGACTTGAAGCAGGATCTCCATGATAATCCTTTCCCAATTTATCCACTTCATCAATTAAAAATACAGGATTATTTACTCCAGCTTTTTTCATTCCTTGAATAATTTTACCAGGACTTGCTCCTAAATAAGTTCTTCTATGCCCAACAATTTCTGCTTCATCCGAAATACCACCAACACTAATTTTAACAAATTTTTTATCCAGTGCATTGGCAATACTATGAGCTAAAGTTGTTTTCCCTACACCTGGTGGACCAACTAAACAAATAATTGTACTCTCTATTTTTTTGACCTTTTCTACTACTGATACAAATTCAATAATTCTCTTCTTAGCAACATCCAATCCATAATGACTTTCATTTAATACTTCTTTTACCTTATCTAATTGATATTTTGATCTTGTTCCTTCATACCACGGCAAATTTAATAGCCAGTCAATATAAGTTCTAATTATTGTAACTTCAGGAGAAGCTTCTGAAGATAAAGTATATCGTTTTAATTCTTCTTCTAAACGAACCCTTACTCGATTAGGTAATTTTTTTTCTTTTATTCTTTGACGTAATTGATTAGCTTCTGTATCTTTTATTGTAAATTCCCCTAATTCTTCTTTCATCATCCGAATTTTTTCATGAAGTAAATAATTTCTTTGAGAAGTATCAATTTTATCTTTTAAAGAAGTTTCTATTTCATCTTCTAATTTAATTGTTTCAATTTCACTTTTTAAATCTTCTAGTAAAAGTTTAACTCTGCGAATTGGATTAATTTGTCGTAAATATTTAATTTTTTTAGAATAAGAAATTGGAAGCTCAGCACAAACAATATCAGATAATTTTCCAATATCACTCACCCCAGAAATTCTTCCTATTACACTATTACTCATTAAAGAAGAAGAATCAATATAAGTATTTAAATCTCGAAATAAAATTCTTCTTAATGCCGTTAATTCTTTTTCATCCGTTTCCTCTATAGGAACAGAAATAACAAAAGAATCCAAATAACCATAATCATTCTCTAAATAATTGACAACTTGTACTCTTTCTAATCCAGCAATAACTACTCTTACATTGCCATTGGATAAAGACAACTTTGATTTTATTTTTCCCACTACCCCAATAGTAGGCAAATCATCAAGATTAGGATTTTCTTCTAAAGGATCATTTAAATTTAATAATAATATTTGTTGATCATAATACTGATAAGCTGTCTCCAATACTAACTTTTCTTTACTAGTACTAAACTCTAATCGAATTTCGTTATAAGGAAATAAAACAGTATCTTTTAATAACAAAACGGGCAAATTTGTTTGAACCATATTACTTCCTTCTTTCTGTCTCAATATTGTATCAAAAAGACTTAGATTTATCAAGTTTTAACAGAATATTTTTAGGACTTTTTCTAAAAATTATCACTCTTGTAAACAGAAAGGAATTCAATGGAAAAAATTGGCTACAAATGTAACCGAATTGGTTACATATTTTTTCTAAAATTGTGTTACAATAGTATCAGAGAAAGAAATTTCTCTATGGACTTAAGTCCCTTCCTAATAATAAGGAATTTGAAAAAATACACCTTTACTTGACTCCTTCCTAGCGTCTTGTAGGTGTATTTTTTCTTTTATATTTTAATAATTGAACTTAATTTTTTTATTACCTTCTTCTCTATCCTAGAAATATAAGATTGACTAATTCCCAAAAGATTAGCCACTTCCTTTTGAGTAAGTTCTTTTTTCCCATTTAATCCATATCGATATTCTATAATTTCTTTATCTCTTCCTTCTAATTTAGAAACTTCTTGATATAAAAGATGTCGATCTAATTCTTCTTCTAAACCTTTCGTAACTACATCTTTTTCTGTTCCTAATACATCTTCTAAATGTAATTCATTTCCATCAGCATCAAAACTAAGACTATCTTCAAAACTAACTTCTGTTCTTTTTCTTTTAGTTTTTCTTAAATACATCAAAATCTCATTATCAATACACCTTGAAGCATATGTTGCTAATTTAATATTTTTATCTAATCGATAAGTATTTACTCCCTTAATTAAACCAATTGTTCCAATGGATACCAAATCCTCCAAATCTACTTTAGTATTTTCATATTTTTTCGCTAAAAATACCACTAACCTTAAATTATGCTCAATTAACTTATTTCTTGCACTTTGATCCCCTTTTTGTGATAATTCAACATAATGAATTTCCTCTTCTTTCGTTAATGGTGGAGGAAGAGTATCACTACTCCCTAAGTAAAAAACTGGATTATATTTCTTTAAAATTTTTTTTAATAATTGAATAATTTTCTTCATATTAAGCTCCCTTCTAACAAACTACTTCCCATAATACAGTCAACCCCATCTAGTCGAATTTCTTCATTAGAAACACCAATTAAAAAATTACTTCTAAAACCTACTCCTTGAATAAAAATTTTATCAGGAATTACACACTTTAAAAGGCCATGATAATTTAATGCATCATAAGGAACTAAAAGAGCCAAATCTTTTTCATAATCAATAGAAATCAAACTTTTATTCATCAAAAGAATTGGTCTTTTTTTATATGGATCCGTTAAATGATTTCCCGTATCTAAAAATGCAGTAGCCTCTATCACCTCCCCACTTTTTAAGTAAATATCTACATGATAATAATGGTGATAATGATTCTTTAAATGAAGTCCTTGTTTTACATAGCAATACAATATCACTGGACTTAAAATAATTAAAGCAATAACATTAACCGATAATCCATTAAAATAAAATACTAATCCTTCATTATGATAACTAAATTGCAAATTTAAAAAGTAAAGAAATCCTCCTAGTAATATTGATGAAGTATATAAATAAAATAAGTTCTTAAACATATAATGAATATCTCTATAACCAAAAGTAATAATAACCATAATAATAGATATCAGTATTTTAACAAAAAATAACTCCAAACTTTTCATTTCAATAAACATAGATAAAATAGTAATACTTCCTACTAAAGCACCCAATATTAATTTCTTTAAATTGGTTTGTCTTCTCAAAAGAATAGCCACAACAAAAAGTAAAATTAAATCAAAACCAAAATTTAATAATAAAACCAAATCAATATATATCTTCATCAATATCACCAAACTCATTATAAAAAGTTTTTTTTAAATAATATGTCAATTTGTGTTTAATATTCCAAAGAAAAAAATTGATAAAAGTTGTATGATTTTTCTTTTATCAATTTAATGTTTCTTCTTTAATTCACGAGTTAAAATTTTTCGATGAACTTGAATTTGTTTTTCTCTTTCTACTAACTCCTTCTGATTCATCGTTAATTTTAAATATTCTTCAAGGTTTTTAGAAGTTGAAGTTAACAAATCAGGAGATATTCGCTCTAAATATTCGTCTAGAAATACGCCACCAAATTGGTGAACACAATCATAAAGCTCAAAAATAGTCTTTGGTTTAAAATGATTTAATAATGTATCAGCATCACATTTTAGTAAATCTTCAAAAGTAAAAATTTTGTACTTTTTTAACAATTTTTTTGTTTGTGGTGTTAAATCTTTAACTTCAATTTTTTCTTTTGCAATAAAGCTATTCACACCCAATGAAGAGTAATCTTCATCAGCAAAATAATATCCTGCAAGATGAACTTGAAAGATTACAATATTTTTAATATACTCAATTTTTTCTAAGTCTATATTTCCAATTTCATTTTTTACCTTAGCTGATAATTCAGTAGTATCTAAAGAAATCAGTTCATCTATTGTTGATATTCCTGATTGCATTAATGCTTCTAAAAAATAGCTATCTCTTGGTTTTAACTCTATAATTTTTCCTATTCCAATATCCATATTACTTCTCCTTCACTTACATCGATGTACTTATTTTATCATTTTAGTTCCATTTGTCAACATTAATCTTAATCAAATTCCTTTAATAACTCCTATTAATTCTTTATAATACGCTTTAAAAATATTCATCTTATTAACATTTTCTTTTACTGTTACATCAATTTCTTGAATGGTTTTATTATTCTCTATAATCTTTATTTTTCCTACTTTATCTCCTACTTTAACAGGAGCTTTTATTGGATTACTAGATAATTGATAAGTAATATTCTTATTCGTACTAGATTTCTCTTTTAAAACTTTATAGTCTTCCATTGGGGTTAATTCTACACTATCTTTTTTACCAAATTCCACTTTTTGTTTAGAAATTACACTATCCTTTGTAATAATTTTTTTGGCTTCATAAGTATTAAATCCATAATCTAACATAGTTGTTGTTTCACTATTTCGAATTGCTGAAGATGGTTCCCCCATTACAACAGTAATCAATCTCATATTTCCTCTTTCAGCAGTTGTCGTAATACAATACCCTGCATTTTTTGTATATCCTGTCTTTAAACCATCTACTCCTTGATAATAACGAACTAATTTAATTGTATTTAAGTTTTACAATAAAAATATACCAAATATCAACTACTTATTGATATTATTATAACATTTTTATA
>CAKPHZ010000010.1 GCA_934162265.1 uncultured Bacilli bacterium
AAAAGTGCATTTTCTTTTGAAAACACACTTTTATTACTTAATTGCACTTATTTGTGCACTTTAGATTGATTCAACGAGTTTATATTATAGTACTTTTATTAATACCAACCACGACTTTGAAACTTAGCCCAAGCAACTGATGGACTACCATAAGTAGACTTAATATAATTTAAGCCCCAACGAATTTGAGTTTCCCCATTCGTAGCCCAATCACTACCAGCACTAGCCATTTTATTTCCTGGTAGAGCTTGAGGAATACCATAAGCACCACTACTATTACCAGCAGTAACTCGCCATCCAGATTCCCTATTCCATAAAGCAACAAGGGAAATAAAATCAGATTCAGTCCAACCATAAGAATTAATAACTAAATCATGAGCATAAGCTTGTAATACCTCAACACTAGTATTACTCGCTGCTGCCGCCCTTCTAGCAGCCTCTTCTTCCTGTGCTTTTTTAGCAGCTGCTTCCTCTTGAGCTTTGCGTGCTGCTTCTTCTTGAGCAACTCTAGCCGCTTCAGCCTCTTCTGCTTTTCTTTTTTCCTCTTCTGCAATTCTTTGTTGTTCAGATTTTAATTCTTCTTCTTTTTTAGCATCCTCTTCAGCCTTATTAACATTTACTGCATGATCTACTTCAAAAAGTTCAGAAACAGCATCAGCCATCTTATCTAAATTATTATTTTCTACCACTACAACTCTATTATCTTCAGTTTTATTTGAAAATAACATAAACAAAAATAGACCCCCAACTATTAATTGTGTTGACACAATCAATACATTAGATACTATTTTCTTCATTAAATCACCTCTTATTTTATTTCTCAGGCAATTAACATTTTATCATAATTTAAGTTGTTTGTCAAACAAGCGAAAAACATTACGGGTTGTAATATCACTAGCAACCTTATAATCAATACCTTTAACCTCACAAATTTTCTTCAAGATAACAGTAACATTACAAGGTTCATTCCTCTTTCCACGATATGGTTCAGGAGATAGATAAGGGGCATCTGTTTCCAATACAATATATTCTAAAGGAATATTCTTTATGACATCAAGAATTTTACTTGCATTCTTAAACGTACTAATGCCTCCAATCCCAAGTAAAAAACCAATTTTTACAAATTCTTTAGCCATCTCTAAACTACCACTATAACAATGCATAATTCCCCTTACATTTGTATCTTTCAAAATATTATATGTCTCCATAATACAATCTCTACTATGAATAATAACAGGTTTATTATGTCTTTTAGCAATATCTAGTTGTTTCTTAAATAATTCCTTTTGAAGTTCTTTATCACATTCATAATGATAATCTAAACCAATCTCTCCAACAGCAATAATCTTATCATCATCAATATGATCTTCAATAAACTTCAAATTATCTTCTGTATAATCATTAACTTCTTCAGGTTGAATTCCCAAAGCACCATACACAATATCATACTTTTTAACAAGCTCCAATACTTCTTCATTATCACGACGATTCGTACCATTTACAATAATCATCTCAACACCATGATGATTACATCTTTCAATAACCGCATCAATATCTTCAAAATATTCACTAAAAATATGACAATGTGTATCAACAACCATCAGCAAAACCTCCTACTTCCTACGAATGATTAAAAATCTCAAAAAATAATACAACAATACAAAAAAATAAATAGCATCAATTACATTTTTATCTACAACTACATAAAGACCAACTAATACTAATGTTACTACAAAAAATATCATAATTATATTTTCTTGATTTTTAATTTTATTAAGCATTCTTTTTCGTTCCTTTCCTAAACTACTAACTGCTTAACTTCCACCTCAATCATAGCAAACCATTTTCCTGTTGTAAATAAAAGAAAAGTGTTTCATAAAAATTTACACATTTATTTTGTAAATCTACAATAACACTTTTCAAAAGAAATATTTGTCGAAATATTATAATAAACTAAAAATACTTATAAATAACTTAAAAAGTACAATTATAAAACTAAATAACTGTACTTTAAATAATTACTTTTTTATATCTATTCTTTGAAATAATACTTGAGCTTCTCCTACATGACTACCACTCTCATAATAACCAAATTTATCTAACGTATCATAAGTAGTCTTATCAGTATTTAATTGTGTAAATATCTTATCAGCTGTATCTGGCATAAATGGTTGAAGTAAAACAGCACCAAAACGAATAGATTCAACTAAATTATATAAAACCGTAGAAAGCCTATCTTTCTTAGAATCATCCTTTGCTAATACCCAAGGCATAGTTTCATCAATATATTTATTACATCTTCTAAAAATATCAAATATACTATCTAAACTATCAGCAATTCTTAAATTACCCATCTTACTATCAACAATCCCCTTCGCATTCAAAACTAAATTCTTTAACTCTAAATCTAATTCTTCTGAAGTATTTTCATCTACTACTACTCCATCAAAATATTTATTTATCATACCAATAGTACGATTAACCAAATTACCAAGAACATTAGCCAAATTACTATTAATACTCTCTATCAATAACTCATTTGTAAAAGTACCATCACTAGCAAAAGGCATTTCATGTATTAAATAATAACGAATTGCATCTACTCCATACTTCTCTACTAAATCATCAGCATAAACAATATTACCTTTACTCTTACTCATTTTATCATTACCAAATAAAAGCCAAGGATGACCAAATATTTTTTTAGGAAGAGGTAAAGAAAGAGCATGTAACATAATTGGCCAATAAATAGTATGAAATCTTAAAATATCCTTACCAATCAAATGAATATCACATGGCCAATACTTTTTAAATTTCTCACCACATTCCCCATCAGGATGATATCCTAAAAAAGTAATATAATTAGATAAAGCATCAATCCAAACATAAACAACATGTCCCTCATCAAAAGTAACAGGAATTCCCCATTTAAAACTTGTTCTAGAAACACACAAATCTTGAAGACCAGGCTTAATAAAAGTATTCATAATTTCATTTTTCCGAGCCTCAGGTTCAATAAAACCAGGATGACTTTCTATATAATCTTCTAACCATTTAGAATATTTACTCATTTTAAAGAAATAAGCTTCCTCTTTAGCCTCTTTTACTTCACGACCACAGTCAGGACACTTTCCATCTACTAACTGGCTTTCCGTCCAAAATGATTCACAAGGTGTACAATATAATCCACTATATTCTCCCTTATAAATATCCCCTTGATCATAAAATTTCTTAAATATTTCTTGAACTGTTTTCTCATGTTCTTTATTAGTCGTACGAACAAAACAATCATAACTTGTATTCATTACATCCCAAATATTCTTTATCTCTGTGGCAATATTATCCACATATTCCTGAGGACTAACACCAGCCTCCATAGCTTTTATCTCAATTTTTTCTCCATGTTCATCTGTTCCTGTTTGAAAGTAAACATCATATCCTTGTAATCTCTTATATCTTGCAATCGCATCTGCCAATACTACCTCATAAGTATTACCAATATGAGGCTTAGCACTCGTATAAGCAATTGCCGTACTAATATAAAACTTTTTATCCATTATCCCATCTCCTTATCCGTACTACCAATGCCACCATTTCTAATTTCTTCCACTTTATCTCCACAAGTAAAATACTTCAAAAAAATTCCCTGACAATACGCAGTACCTTCATGAATAACATATTCTTTATCCCCTTCATTTTGTAAAGAAACATAAATATGTCCTTCATTATCACTATTATTATAATAATCATTATCAATAATCCCTACTTGATTACACATTCGTATATTATATTTAAACCCCATACTACTACGAACGACTATCATTAACATCTCATCATCTAAAAATTTAGCCTTATATCCAGTAGGAATCGTAATAATCTCACCTGGTTGAAGTATCATATCTTTCATTGCAATAAAATCATAACCACAACTATGCTTACTTTTCCTAATCGGTAAACCATATTCATCATAAAGTTTTTTATCATTACAAACATCTTTTTTAAATTCATTAAAACTAATCTTCTCAAAATATCGAAACATAATACTCCTCCAATCCAATATTATTATACCATTAACAAAAAATTTATCAAATATTTATAAAAATAAAAACAAAAAAAATAAACCAATACTGATAATATTGATTTATTCCTAGTTTAAGAAAAGATTGAATCAGGATTACATAAATAATATATAGAATTACTTCATATAACCTATATACTATTCCCCCATTTAATAGACATTATCAGTGTCTACCTCAACTTCTTATCTTTCTGAGTTTAACTTTCTCAAAAACGCGCGCTCTACTTAGTGGCGATAAGAACAAAGACATACTTATATCTCTTCTACCAAATAAAGAAAGTCAATCTAACAAAAATATTTTTTAGATATTATTTTAGTCATTCATCCAATATACCTCTTCATCAGAAATACAAGTTTTAAATGAGTAATATGTTAGATACTCTCTATCTAAGTAATTTAACTATATCACGATTTTTTTTTATTGACAATACATTTTTTTAAATTTATTTATTTTTCAAATTACAATTATCTTTAAATAAATATAACTTTTCTATAAAAATCCTTTTATTTAAATAACAAAATATTAATTTTAATTAAATTATTCATTAATTTTTAATTTACATTTTTTTGTCAACTTATTTAATAAAGATTAATATTTTTAATTTTATATTATCTAAAAATAATTAAAAAATTGACATAATTTACATATCTATATAAACATCCTAAAATTAAAAGTTAAAAGATATGCTATAATAAACCTATCGAAAGGAGCTATCATGAAAAAAATTACAAAAAAAGACTTACTATCTAATACTATTTTTATAATAACATTCATAATAATATATTTAATCTTAACTAGAAATAATCATCTATTTGCATCAAATATAGATTTCAAATATCAACATTATTTAATTCCAGAATATTTTCGTACATTATTTTATAACACACATGAGCTATTTCCTGATTTTGCTTTTAATTTAGGAAGTGGACAAAATATTTACTATTTATCTTATTATGGTCTATATAATCCTTACATTCTAATATCTTACTTATTTCCCTTTATTAAAATGATTGATTACCTAATCATAATAAATTGCCTTATTGTCATAATAAGTACAATACTCTTTTATTACTTCCTAAGAAAGCATAAATACAATGAAAAAATAAGTTTTATCACCAGTTTTTTATTTCTAGTTAGTGGTCCATTAATATTCCATGCCAAAAGACACATTATGTTTATCAATTATTTCCCATTTTTAATTCTTGGATTATTTAGTATTGACCACTTTTATGAAAAGAAAAAATCTACACCTTTAATTTTATCCATAATACTAATTATACTAAGCAGTTATTATTTTAGTATTCCTTCCCTAATTGTATTATTTTTATATTACATTTACAAATATGTAAAAGAAGAAAATAAAATCACAATAAAAGAATTAATATGCAAATCAATTAAACTTATCCCACCATTCCTTATCGGAATTTTAATTACTTCAATCCTTCTTCTACCAACAGCATATACATTACTAACAGGAAGATCAACCTCAACAAAAAATATTTCCCTATTTAATTTATTTACCCCTTCCATCAGTAAATCTCTTTTATATTCTCCATACAGTATAGGATTAACATTAATCAGTTTAATATCTCTAGTTTACTTTGCGTTAAGGGGCAAAAAAGAAAAAAAATACTTATCAATAACTTGTCTCTTAATCACAATTTTTCCTATATTCAATTACATACTAAATGGAACATTATATATTAATGCAAAATCATTAATACCATTTATTCCACTAATTTTAATTTTAGTAGCAAGTTTTTTAGAAACTTTTCTTAAAAAAATTAATCTCAAAAAACAGTATTTCATCGTAACATATCTTATTATTTCATCATTTATCATTTGCATTTACACAAATTCAAATGATAAATTAATGAAGAAAAGTGATATTGATAATAAAGAATACCAAACAATCAACCAATTAATTCATGAAATAACAAATGAAGACCAAGATTTTTACAGAATAAATACTAACTTAAATGAAGAAAAATATATCAACAAAATAGATAACATAAGGACTAGAAAAACAACCATCTATTCTTCAACATCCAATCAAAACTATATTAATACTTACAATAACCTATTAAACAACCCAATTCCTAATCGAAACAAATTTATGATTTCTCCATCCCCTAATCCATTCTCTCAAATTATACTAGGAGAAAAATATATTATAACAAAACAAAAATTAACACTTGGATACAAGTTAATCAAAACAAAAAATGAAATTAATTTATATGAGAATACCAATTCCTTACCATTAGGGTATGCAACTAATCATACAATCTCTTTAGATGACTTTAAAAAATTAACTTACCCCAACAACACCATTCAACTATTAACAAACATTGTGATAAATAATAAAGAAAAAAGAAACATAAGTACTTTAAATGAACAAAAAATAAATTACACCATTCTTGAACAAGATAATCTAAAAATAAAAAAAGAGAACGATATAATAACTATAAATGCAAAAAACAATGCTCACCTAAAAATAAAACTTGATACCAATATGAACAAAAAAATATTATTTTTAAGTTTCCAAAACAAAAAATTAGCAAATAAAGATTTAAACATCACAATTAATGAAACACAAAATAAATTAACCAACAAAAATTGGAAATATTTTAACAACAATATTACCTTCCACTATACTGTGGAAAACACTGATATCTTAGACATAAAAATTTCAAAAGGAAATTACCAATTAAATCAATTTAATACCTATCTCCTAGATTATGATACAATTAAAGACGCAAATAAAAATATAGATACCTTTAAAATAAATAAAAAAATGACAAAAGGAGACAAAATTCAAGGAAAAATAAATATTACAAAAGACAATTCCTATTTTACGATATCCATTCCATATGATAAAGGATTCAAAATTTATGTAAATAATAAAAAAATAAAATATCAAAAATCTGGTGCAAATTTCATCACTTTTCCCATCAAAAAAGGTACCCATCAAATAAAAATTATTTATGAAGCACCATTAAAAAAAATTAGTATCTATATTAGTATCATTGGTATACTACTATTTGGTTTAACAATACTTAAAGAGAGAAAGCAAAAATAAGCAGTCTCTCTTTAAGTTTCTAAAAATTTTCCCGATAAAAGTTTAGATAAAATAACAGCTAACTTTTCATCACTTTCTAAAATAGGTCCATCAATAGAAATAATAATCACACTTCCAATCGTATCACTATCTGAAACAATTGAACTAAAAGAATAATAACCTAAATCTTCCACTCCTTCTACAAAAGAAAATAACTTTTTCTGTCTTTCAACAAAACTATCCCGTCTTTCAATGCCCCTTTCTGTAAATTCTGTTACTTTCTTTCCTAAATACTTCTTTTTTAACATTCCAGAAGCAGCAATAACTTTATCCTTATCTGTTACAATTACATTATGTTTAATTACTTGATTAAAACTATCTACATATTTCATAGCAGCTTCCTCAATACTTTCCATTGGAGAATACTTTTTTAAAATAATATCCTCCTGATCTACAAAAATTTCTAATGAATCTCCATTCTTAATGCGAAGTGATTTTCTCAATTCTTTAGGAATAACAATTCTTCCCAAATCATCAATTCTCCTAATAATACCTGTCGTTTTCATAAATTTCACTCCATTCTATACATATTTTACCAATATCAAAAAATTTTATACATCAATCAAAGAATAAAAATGAAAAAAAAAAAACATACTATAAATGGTGATAAAAATGAAATATCTAAAAAAATTAGAATTATCTGATGAAATGTTTACCGAAAAAGAAAAGAAAAAAATAGAAAAATATTATGAAAAAGGAAATAATTACTACAATAGTGTTGAAAAATCAATTTATCAAGAAGAAAAAAAATAAGAAACAAAAATTCTTATTTTTTTAATGGCTTTTACCAAATTTATTTTTATCATATAACATATTTTTTTGATTTAATATTAAATAAAGTTGATTAACATTAATATCTGATTTTTCATCAATATGATAACCATTTCCATCATCTTTAACAAGATATGCTCCAATTGTTGAATACTTAGAAAATAGCATCATATTTTCACTATACCACATACATTGATTGTCACTAATAACTTCAGGAATATAAAATATCAAAATGCCAGCACTATCAACCGTTTTAACAACTAACATTCCATCTCTCGCCAAAATACATGGAGCTTCTTGATATTCTCCTTTTTCAAAGTGATAACCCAACTTATACTTATCTGAAAATTCTTGAATCCCCATTAAATGATTATTAGAAATTTTTTTATGAAAAACATTTCCCAAAATCTTATTTTCATCAGGAACAATATATAACTCACCATATTCCATAATTATCTTCCTCACTTAATTTTCAACTAATATTTCTTCTAAAGCTTTTGCTAACTGATCAGGACAAGATGTTCCTCGACCTCTACAATCAATCCCAGATAAAAGTTCAATTACATCTTCAACATTTCTGTCAACACATAATTTACTAACGCCAAGAGTATTTCCAGGACATCCTCCTATAATTTCAATATCTTTTATTATTCCATTATCAATAACAATATTCATTTTACTAGAACATACTCCTTTAGGAGTAAAACTAAACTTTTTCAAAATAATCACCTCACAATTATCTATTAATAATATTAAAGCATATCTTTCTTTTTCAATAAATAAGCAACAAATAAAGCTAATATCAAAGAAAATACACATACTACCATAAAAGCATAATCTTTTTTCGCAAAATCCCCAAGAGAAATATTCATTCCCAAAAAAGAAGAAATCATAGTAGGAATAGCTAACACAATTGTAGCTCCCGCTAAAAACTTCATAACAACATTTAAGTTATTAGAAACAATTGTAGCATAAGTATCCGTAATAGAAGATAAAATCTCTTTATAAATAGTACACATCTCAATACCTTGCCTATTCTCAATCATTGTATCATCAAGTAACTCAATATCTTCATCATACATCATAATAACATTACCTTTAGATAATTTTTCTAAAACAACATCATTAGCCTTTAAAGAAGTAATAAAATAAACAAGTGTCTTTTCTATATCCAACAATTCCACTAAATGCTTATTATTCGTAGAATTATATAAAATTTTTTCCTTTTTACGAATATCATCATTTACAACATTAAGTACTTTCAAATAAGCTGAAGCTGTCTTAAGTAAAATTTGAATCAAAAATCTTGATTTTTTATAAGTATAAAAAGTCTTTACCTTTCCATCTTCAAATTCTTTTAAATAATCAAATTCTTTCAAAGAAACTGTAACAATATGCAAATCATTACAAATAATAATTCCAAGAGGATAAGTATGATATTTATTTTTTACATGATGATCATCCCAATAAGGACAATCAACTACAACTAAAGTAGCATTATCTGTTTTCTCTACTCTAGGCAACTCCTCTTCATCTAAAACTTTTGTAATTAAATCTTCATCTATCTTTAATTCATCAACTACCATTTTAATTTCCTCATCAGTAGGATGAATCATCTTTATCCAGCAATTATCTTCTACATGATGAATTAATTTAACTTCCTCCTGTTCCATCTCATTTTTATAAATCCTTATCAAAATAATCACCTGCCTTCTTTTTATATTATACCATTGATAAAAACAAAACAAAAGAAAAGACCATACTCTTTCAAAAAGTATAGTCTATATATGTCAAACAATATTATTTAATTTCAATAGTTTTCTTTGATGATTTTTCTTCTTCTTTCTTAGGCATAGATATTTTTAAAATACCATTTTCAAAATTAGCTTGGATATTATCTTTATCTATTCCACCAACATAGAAAGATCTTTGATATTTTCCATAATTTCTTTCCTTACGAATATAATTTTTATCATCATCTTCCTCGTTATTTTCAGAAGACTTTTCAGCAGTGATAGTCAAATAATCATTATCATCAATTTCAATCTGAACATCCTTCTTATCAAAACCAGGAACATCCATTTCTAAATGATAAGCACCATCCTTCTCGTAAATATCACATTTCATCTTTCCAAAATCATCCTTCATTGTAGGAAACATAAAATCATCAAATACATCATCCAAATACAATTTATTTGGCACAAGTCTTGGTATTAAAGCCATATTATCATCACCTTTCATTATTCATTATACTACTATTTTAGCAATTGTCAATACAGATTGCTAATTTTTTTATTTTTTTTCAAACAATTGACAATCTACCTTTAATATTATAGATTTAAACGTATAGTTTTATACCATTTATTATGGCTTAATTACAATTTTAACCGCAGAATCCTTCCCATTAGTAAGTCTTTCAAAAGACTCTTGCACATCTTCTAAAGAAACTAAATCATCAATATACTTAGTAACATTAATTTTTTTCTCACTAATTAATTTTAAACAAGTGTCAAATTCTTCTGGAGTATATGCAATTGCCCCTTGAAGAGTTACTTCCCTCATCACAGAAACAACTGTTGGAATAGTAACAGCATCCATCGATACACCAACTAATACTATTCTACCACCTGGACGAACCGACATAATTGCTTCAGTAACAGCAGGAGAATTTCCACAACATTCAATAACATGATCAAATCCACCATTTGTTTTAGTTACCATTTTAGCAATACTATCTTCCTTAGTAGCATCATAATACTCATCAATTTTTCCAAAACTAACAGCCTTTTTACCACGTTTTTTATTAGTTTCCAAAATAGCAATATAACCAGCACCAGCAAGCCGAGCAAATTCAGCCGACATAAGACCAATAATACCACCACCAACAATCAAAACAGAATCTCCTACCTTTATATCAGCTAAATTAACCGCATGTAAAGCAACAGCTGACGGCTCTGTCATACATGCTGCATCAAAACTAACATTATTAGGAATCTTTCTAATCATATCAGGTCTACAACTTGTATACTCAGCATAAGCACCAGGATTAGTAAGAGCAAGACCAACAGCCTCTGACCACGTTTCTTGACAATATTGGGGCATACCGTGCTTACAAGCATCACACTTACCACATGGAGAAATAGGTAACCCAGTTACTCTATCTCCCTTTACTAAATCCTTTCTAGAACCAGGATCTATTACCACACCAGAAAATTCATGTCCCATAACTAAACCAACAGGATTACCACCTACCCAATAATGAATATCAGATCCACAAATACCACAAGATTTTACTTCTAATACCACACTACCATCTTTAGAAACAGGTACATCAATAGTCTTCAAAACAAAACTTTTCTCCCCAGAAATCGATACACACTTCATATCATTTACCTCCTCTTTATGATGAAAACATTATATCATACAATTAAAATTTTTAACAATATAAAGAAACTACTTTACAAAAAATAACATCAAAAGTGCAAAAGAAAAAGAAGTATTATTTTCTTTCAAAAAAAGAAATTAACTCTTCTTTTTTTACATCCTTAAAACACTGAAATAAAGCAAAAATAAAGTCTTTTAAAATATTTTTCGTAACCGGATTAGAATTATTAATTCCAAGTACAATTCGGATAATTAAAGATTTTTTCTCCATAATATCAACTAAACTATAAACACCAGCCTTATCAAAAACACCAAACAAAGAAAGAACAAACTCTTCTCTAGTTTTTCGATCATATTTATTTAGCCAATGAATTAACTTATCATCCAACGCTTTACTAAAAGAACTAAGCTCACACTTTTCAAATTCCTTACCTCGAACTACCCATGTAAACATATCATGTGCATAAATACTTTTTCTAGCAGACCTTACTACAACATAATTATTTTCATGCCTAAGCAATAAACCAACCATAGAATAATTAGGGATAATATGAACCATTTTATTCGCAATATTTTTATAATATTTAGAAGAAATCTGCTCCAGCAAAAGACCAGGACCATCATTATTATAAATCTTAACAATTTTATCTCTAACCAAAAAATTAGCATACATTCCTGCTACCATTGCCAAATTACCACCTTTAGAATGACCACCCAAAATAATTTCATGATGACGGAAAAGAAAATTCTTATTTACATAATCAATTGCCCTTCTCTGAGATAAAACAGGAAACTGATAACTAAGCATAAAATTTTCTTTCCAGCCACTCACCAAATGATCAGTCCCCTCAAAAGAAACATAAACTAATTTATTAGAAAGTTCAATAGTAATAGCAGAAAATTGTTCAGCATCTCCAGATTCATAAGTATAATTATAAAGATACAATTTTTTATATCTTTCTGTATCTTTAATAATATAAAATAATTTAATTGCTTCCCTAACCGCAAGAACCTGTTTTTCTTTTTTAGAATGTCTTTTACAATATATATTACCAGCCTCTTCAATAGTAATTTTATGAAATCGATTTTTCGAAACAATACCATCTAAATTCACGTAAGAAATAGCTGACATCACCGCATTATCAACTTCATTAAAAGGAACATCATCAAATGTATAGCACCCATAATCATCCACATAACGATTTAAGTTCATTTTCTACCCTCCAATCAAAAATAATTTATCAAAACTTCTCAAATAAATTACCAAATTTTTTACGAATATTTTTTCCCATTACTTGATAAAAATAATTTACTTCTCTTATCAACTCATCAAAGTTATTCTCATAACAATATTCCAACAATTTCTTAACACTTCGTTTTAATTCTTTAAAATCTTTCCGATTAAGAATAATATCATCTAAAAATAAACTTCCATCCACAAACCCTTTTTCATTACTACTACTCACCAAAATACCATCATAATAACCATATATCTTTAACATATTCACAATTTTTAATCTTAATTCCTCAGTATTAATAATTCTATCTTTCTTCATAACATCCCTCTTTTTCATAATTATACCAGAAAAATAAGAAAGAAATAAAAAATGTTAAAAAAATTAAACTATTCCATAAAAACTTTACAAAAAAAGCCAATGATTATTCATCAGCTTTTCCAGGAATAAACAAAAAAGAAATAATAACTACATTATCATATTAAGCAAATCATCAAAAAAAATACACAATTCTAAAAAAATTAAAAATTATTTTCTTTCTTTAAGATATTATCAATATATTTAAATACACTACCTTCCCACACAGTTCCAATTATTTCATCAGCATTCTCTTTAATTTTCTCACTTGCATTTTCAACAGCTATCCCTTTACCCACTACTCGAAACATTGATAAATCATTATCACTATCACCAAAACAAACAGTAGCATTTCTATCAATTTCTAAATAATCACATAAATAAGAAATTGCTTTTCCTTTAGATACACCTTTTCGATTAACATCCAAAAAGAAACTACCATTATCTGGATTTTTTCCTTTATTACTAATTTTTAAATTTTCGATTTTCTCAATATCATCAATCAAAATTTCATAATTTTCAATATCTCCCACCAATACCACTTGTTCACATTGCATTTCGTCAAAATTAAAATACTGATAAGATCCTTTCTCTGAATAAAATCGCTTATCTAATAAATTAAAATATACACTTAAATTGTACTTTTTAGCACATTCATAAATACTTTTTAAATCACTTCCATCTATAAAATTAAAGTAAATATAACTATCCTTAGAAACATCATATATACTACTACCATTAGAAGAAATAAAGAATGAAACAACATTCATCAACTCTGGATATTCTTCTTTAAAAAAAGATAAACACCTACCACTTGCAATAGAAAAATCAATATGATTATTCCTAATTGTTCTAAGAACATCCAACTGAAAATCTGTAATTTTTCCATTATCAACACCTCTATCCACCAAAGTTTTATCAAAATCACTAAATATTACTTTCACAAAAATACACCTCTCTACCATTATACTTAAATATTTTTTTCAAAACAAGAAAAAAAGAATTAATAGTACTCTATTTCTAATAAAATACAATGTAATTCTTTAAATACTTAATTCCAATTTTTCAATTAACTTGGATAAAAGTTCAATAATATACAATAAGAAATGTTTATCCAAATTAACTAATTCTAAAATAATATGAATCTTATTATCCTTAAAACTCAACTTAAAATTTCGCGATATTTCATAAGATAACATAAATAATTCTTCACCTTGTACTCTTTTACTAATATCTTCTGATAACTCTAAATCAATCATAGTTTTGGTTTGTTTTACTTTTCTAATTTCTAATTTATTAGCCAATTTTTCAAACCATTCTTCATACATATAAACTTCTAACTCATAACTAATTTTTCCAAATCGATTTTCTAATTCTGCTTTTACTTCATTTAATTTTTCCATAGAATTAACTTCATTAATCTTCTTGTGAATTTCTATCTTCAAGTCATCATCCTTAATATAATTATCATCTATATGAGTATCCACATCAATCAAACTACGATTATCTAAATTCTCATCAACTTCCTCTTCTACATACTCCCCTTTAATTTTATCAACAGCATCTTTCAACATCTTTAAATAAAGTTCAATACCAATTGTATCAATAAAACCAGATTGTTCACTACCAAGAATATCGCCAGCTCCACGAATAGATAAATCTCTCATTGCAATCTTAAATCCACTACCAAGTTCTGTAAATTCCTTAATTGTATTCAAACGTTTAACAGCAATCTCATTTAACTCTTTATGACTATCATACATTAAATAAGCGTAACCAATTTTATCACTACGACCAATTCTTCCCCTAATTTGATACAACTGCGATAAACCAAAATGATCAGCATCCATAATAATTAAAGTATTTACATTAGGAATATCTATTCCTGTTTCAATAATTGTCGTACAAACTAGCACGTCAAATTTATGATCAATAAAATCTTGCATCTTATCTTCAAGTTCAGTTTTAGTCATTTGCCCATGAGCAAAATCCATTCTAGCATCAGGAACTAATTCATTCAATTTAATCATCTTATTTTCGATATCATCAACATGATTATATAAAATAAAAGCCTGACCATTTCTCGATAGTTCCTTATACAAAGCATCTTTAATTACATTATTATTTTCTCCAAGTACATAAGTTTGAATAGGCAACCTTTGAAGAGGAGGAGTTTCTATCAAAGCAAGACTACGAATCCCAGTCATTGACATCTGAAGTGTTCTAGGAATTGGTGTAGCAGACAAAGTAAGAACATCTATATTTGCCTTATATTGCTTAATTTTCTCTTTATGTGTAACACCAAAACGCTGTTCTTCATCAATTACTAATAATCCCAAATCACGAAAAGAAATATCATTACTAAGAATTCTATGTGTACCAAATAAAATATCTACTTTCCCCTCTTTAACATCCTCAATAATTTTTTTCTGTTTTTTTCGATCAACAAAGCGATTTAATAAAGCAATAGAAACAGGAAAATCAGCAAATCTCTTCAAAGCATTTTTATACTGTTGATTTGATAAAATAGTCGTTGGACACAAATAAGCTACTTGTTTTCCATCATTTACTGCCTTAAACATTGCACGAAAAGCCACCTCTGTTTTTCCATAACCAACATCTCCACACAACAACATATCCATAGGTTTAGGCTTTTCCATCTCATATTTAATCGCTGAAATAGCCTTCAATTGATCAGGAGTTTCTTCAAATTGAAAATTACTGTCAAACAAAACTTGCGTCTCATCATCTTGAGAAAAGGCAAATCCCTTCATTGCTTCTCTTTCAGCAGAAACCTTAATTAAATTAGCTGCAATATCTTCTAATCTACTACGAACACGAGCCTTCCTCTTCTGCCATTTATCACTACTAAGACTATCAAGACGAACACTAACACCTTCTTTTCCAGAAAATTTACTAATTCGATCTATTTTCTCTACAGGAATATATAAAACATCTCCACCATCATAAATTAATTTTATATAATCTTTTTTATAACCATTTTTCACAATTGTACACAATTCATCATAAATTCCAATTCCATGCGATTCATGTACAATATAATCTCCTTTAGAAATATTACTAACATTATTAATTTTAGTCCCAAGTTTAAATTTATTTTTATATTTTTTCTTTACTTCACTAGAATGAAACATATCATTCGCTGAAACTACCACATAATCGCCAAAAAGAAATCCTGAATCAATACCTTTAACAATAATATTAATTTTTCCCAAAACAATAGAATCTTCACTAGAATTAACAACATTTATATCTTCAAAATACTTCCCAATTCTCTTTCTAGAATTTTCATCTTCAACACAAAGAATAACTGTTTTATTATGTAATAAATATTTTTCTAAATCCTTTTTCAATAAATTAAAATTACCATTATAACACTCTACTGCACCACTAATATATTTTTTTTCTTCTTTTAACTTAATATTCATTAAAATATTGTCAAAATTCATCAAAAAAATTTCTTTTTCAAAATAAATATCTTTTAAATCGTACATATAATCAGTTTGAATACCTGCTGTATTACGATTATCTTTATCATAATTGAAAATAGTTTCTCTAAGTATTTTATAACCTTCTTCAATTTGATTATAGTCATAATAAAAACACATATATTTACCTATATAATCCCATAATGAACCAATTTGATCTGAATAATACTTTAAATACTTTTGTTTTTTTTGTATAACATCATCAACAGATTTAGTACTAAGTAAAAATTCAGAATATGGATAAATATCAATCTCATCTACTAAATTTGATGAAATTTGTGAATCAACATCAAAGTATTTTATACTATCAATTTCATCTCCCCAAAATTCAATACGAATAGGATTTTCGAAATCAATAGGAAAAATATCTAAAACATAGCCTCTAACTCCCAACTTACCTGTTTCACTAACAATTGTCTCTCTTTCATATCCCATTTCATAAAGCTGTTGAATCAATCGATCTCTTTCAACTGACATTCCCTTTTTTAAATGAATAATATGACTTTTCCAAACATCAACAGTAGGCAAATACCTAAGTATCCCCATCAAATTAGTAACAACAATATAATTATTATCTCTAGATAATTGATTTAAAGTATGAATTCTTTCACTCTTAAATTCAGGACTAATCGCTATCGCTTCACTTGTAATAAAATCATCCATAGGAAAAAATAATACCCTATTTGTATAACTCAACAACTTACTATATAAAGTATTAGCTTCATACAAAGAATTAGTAACAATAACCATACCTCTCTGATATTTAACAAAAGCATCATAAACATAAACACAATTCAATTCAGCATTAAGTCCACTTACTCCATAATAATCATTATCACAAATATCAAACAAACGCTCAAAAAAATTCATACAAACATTCCTCCTTAAATAACGAAAAAAATATTGATAAGTATTTTTATTTTCGATTATATTTACTCATCAAATTTTCCAAACTCATACAACAAAAATCATGAACTACATTCTCTAAATAATGATCAATTTTTTCCATCTCTTGCTGCTCATCTTTATTAAAACTTCCTAATACATAATCCTTCGTATCCATCGATTTATCATGTGCGATTCCAATTTTTAATCTAGTATATTTTTTAGTTCCAAGACACCTTTCAATATCTCTAATCCCATTATGTCCACCACAACTACTATCATAAACAATCTTAATTCTTCCAAAATTCATATCCAAATCATCTTGAATAATCAAAATATCATCAAAACTAATCTTATAAAAAGAAACATATTTTGCAACCACTGAACCTGATAAATTCATATAAGATAAAGGTTTAACAAGTAATACTTTTTCTCCATTAATCATCAATTCTGCACAACTGCCGTTAAACTTTTCCTTAGAAAAACAATAACCATTTTTACCAGCAATATAATCTAACAATTGAAAACCAATATTATGTCTAGTATTAACATATTCCTTACCAGGATTACCTAATCCTACTATTAACTTCACTTTTCTACCTCCTGATGATACAAAGCATATACATCATTTTTCTTCATTTCTCTTTCTCTTGCTACAATTTTAATTGCTTCCATCTTTTTCATTCCATTATCTATATAAAATTGTATCTGCTCAACTATTCCACACTCCATATCAGCAAAATTCTTTTCAAAACCAGACACAACAATAACAAATTCTCCCTTAATACTTTCTAAAGTCGGCAATAAATCAGAAATTTTTCCCCGATAAACACTCTCAAACTTCTTAGTAATCTCTCTAGATAAACTAACTTCTCTATCTCCCAAAATTTCTAACATTAATTTCATTGTTTGCAAAATACGATGAGGTGCTTCATAAAAAACAAGAGTATTTGTTACAAACTTCAACTGTATCAATTCTTTTTTTCTTTTTTCAATTTTGCTATCCAAAAATCCATAAAAAGTGAAAGGTTGTGGATTGATTCCAGATACAATCAATGCTGGAACAAAAGCACAAGCACCAGGTAAAGCAACGACTGAATATCCTTTTTTGCTAACATAAGATACCGTTTTATAGCCAGGATCACTAATAATTGGTGTTCCTCTATCCGTAACAATAGCAACATTACAACCTTTTTCCAAATAAGCAAGAACCTCATCCTTAACAATATTTTCATTATGATCATGAAGAGCAACTAATTTCTTTTTAATCTCAAAATAATTAAACAAATTTTGTGTTACTCTTGTATCCTCAGAAAAAACAACGTCTACTTCTTTTAATATTTTTAAACTTCTAAAAGTAATATCCTCCATATTTCCAATAGGCGTAGGAACTAAATATAAAATAGCACCATTATCATAACTTTTTTTCCACATAAAAAACCTCCTAATATTTAAATTCTAATATTCTAGAAAATTCATCTGTATAAGTATTATCACTTTCATGAATAATTAATGGAAATAACATTTTTAAACCAACTTTACCATTTTTAATAGCCTCTATCAAAAATAAATCACTATTTTTACCTTCTTTAGGATAAATAAATTGAATTCTCTTGGGTTCCAAATGATATTTTTTCATTTTCTCTATAATTTCACTAAATCTTTCAGTACGATGAACCATAGCAAAAATCCCACCAGTTTTCAACAAATAAAAAGCTTGCTTCAAAACAGTATCTAAATCTAAAAAAATTTCGTGCCTAGCTACCGATTTTACAAAATTTTGATTAAAATAACTAGAATCTAGAGATTTAAAATAAGGAGGATTGCATGTCACAACATCAAAAGAATCACTACTAAAATCATTTTGAATATTAGAAACATCACCACAAATTAAAAGAACTTGATTATCCAAACAATTTTCTCTTACTGACTGAATTGCTAACTCATAAACACACTTTTGATACTCAATACCATAAATTTGAGCTTTAGTGCGATAAGAAAGCAACATTGGTACTGGTGCATTTCCAGTTGCAAAATCCATAATTTTTTTAACCCTACAATTAATCGTTACAAAATTTGCTAATAATACAGAATCTAAAGAAAACTTAAACCAATCACTATCTTGATAAATAACCATATCTAAATTCAATAATTTATTTTTTACTTTCAAAATAATTCACTTCAATCCTCTCTTTATTTTCTAATTCAACAGTATAAACATTCCTAACTATATTTAAAGAAATAACCTTACCCTTCCCTTTTGGACTTTCAGCAATAGAACCAATTTTTGGATATTTTTTCTTTTCCTGCACATAATTATCATTTTCATATCGCAAACAACATAATAATCTTCCACAAACTCCATTTATCTTAGTAGGATTTAAAGAAACACTCTGATTTTTAGCCATATTAATAGTAACGCTATCAAAACTCCTTAGAAAACTACTACAACATAACAATCGACCACACGGACCTATTCCACCTACTTCTTTTGCCTTATCTCGAATACCAATCTGGCGAAGTTCTATACGTGTATGAAAAAATGCCCCTAACTCACGAGCAAGTTGACGAAAATCTACTCTAGAATCAGCAACAAACCGAAAAATCAATTGTGTACGATCAAAGTTATAATGAGCATCCAAAATAGTCATATCTAAAGCTAATCGATCAACAATATCCTTACATACAGAAAAACACTTTTTCTCTAATTTCAAATTTTCCAAATAATGATAATAATCTTTTTTACTAGCTATTCTAATCACAGAAAAAAGTTCAACATTATCAAATTTTGAACTATCCTCCACAAATCCAACAATTTTTCCAAATTCCTGCCCTTTGTCTGTTTCAACAATTAAAGATAAATTTTTTTTTAATTTTAAATTTTTATTTTTCACAAACAATACTGAATGATTTTTTTCACATTTAACCTCAACTATACCCATTTATATCACCCATCTTAATAACAATATCATCCATCAAAAGATTAATATTCAAATTACATTTTAACATATCATAACCATATTGCAATACCTCTAACTTATCAATCAATTGTTTAATACTATTTTTAGAAGACAAAGATGAAATATCATCAATATATTCCGTAAAAAAATAATTTTTAACTGAACTTTTATACTTCAAAGCATCATAATACAATTGAATAAGTAAGAAAAAAGCAAAAATACAATTATCTCTAGAAGAAATAACGAACTCCCATTTTTTTCTAAGATAAATCAAAAAATCCAAACCGTTTTCTTCAAAATATGATACAAACTCTAAAACATTATCAAGAACCTTTTCTTTTTCTTCATTACTATAATCATTTTCAAAAGTACCATTATTATCACTAGAAACTAAAAAACTTTCTAATGTATTTCCCTTATCACAAGAAGATAGGTTATTTAATCTTAAAATTTGACACCTAGATACAATAGTTGGCAAGATATTAGAAAAATGATTAGTTAAAAGAATTGCTATTACTCCTGGAACAGGTTCTTCTAAGAATTTTAATAAACAATTAGAAGCTTGCTTATTCATTTTATCGCAATCTTTTATAATATAAATACGATAATTATTCTCAACACCTGAAAGATTAAATTCATTTTGTAACTCCAATAATTGCTCTTTTTTTATTACCATAGAATCAGAAGAAATAATCTTTAATTCAGAATAATTAAAATTATCAACTCTAGAACAAATATTGCAACCAGAACAATTTTTATCTAAAAAGCATTCATAATGATTATGACAAAAAATATACTTAGCAATAGACAATGCAAAATCAAATGATTTTTCATAATTATTAGCATTAATTAAATAAGCGTGTGATAATTTATCATTAACTACAGATTGTTTAATAATAGTATAAGGAATAAATTGTTCTTTTTCATAATCTTTTAGCATTATCACACCACCTTCAAAATTTAACATAAAAATAAAGAAAACAAAAACATACAAAAAATTGCTGAAATATCAAAAAAACTTACTAAAATCACAGTAAAAATATTAATTGGAATAACAAAATTTAAAGATACAAAAAAAACATCAAAAGAATAAATAAGTAACGTAGAAATAACTAAACGTTTTATAAAAAACAAAAATTTCAATATTATCACCTATTAAATACTATGTTTTTTTAGTTAATTTAAGCTTTTTCTCTCATCAATAGCCATCTCCAAAGTTAAAGAATCAATATATTCCATATCCGCTCCAACAGGAACACCAATTGCTAACTTAGAAACTTTAATATCATTGGACACATCATATAATAATTTCTTTATATATTGTAATGTTGTTTCCCCCTCTATACTAGGCTTTAATGCAAAAATAACTTCTTTTATATTATTTTCTTTTATCCGTTGGATTAAAGAAATTAGATTAATATCATTCGGACCAATATTATCAATAGGAGAAATTAACCCATTTAAAACATGATATTTTCCCTTAAAAACCCCTATTTTTTCAAATAATAAAATATCTTTTGCCTTTTCTACTACCAAAACAATGGAATCATCTCTAGTTGAACTAGAACATATGGTACAAATTTCGTTATCAGAAATATTACCACAAACATCACAATAACAAATATTATCCCTAATATCAGCAATTGAATTCGAAAAAATAGTCAATTGTTCCTTATTAAAATCCAATAAAGAAAAAGCAAGACGTTCTGCAGTTTTTTCACCTATACCAGGAAATTTTTTAAAACAATCAATTACCTTTTTTAAATTACTTGGAAACATTTTAAATCAATCCTGAAAGACCAGCACCATATTTGCCCAATTTTTTTTCTTTGTCTAAATCTACTTTTTTAGCTGCATCTTTAAATGCAAGCAAAATCATATCTTCCAACATGGAAAGATCATCTTTATCAAAATCTCCATCACTAGTAATTTTGACAGAAACAACATTTTTATTTCCATCTAAAACAATACTTACAAGTGAAGACTTCCCTTCATAATGTGTATTTTCTAATTCATTTTGTGTTTTTTGTAACTCTCTTTGCATTTTTTGAGCCTGTTTCATTATTTGTTGCATATTCATTTCTATCATCCTCCCTTTATTCAAATGAAATAACATTTTCTCCCAAAATAGAAGTAATTTTATCTACATCACCATCTAATTCAGTACTATCTAAATTTTCAGGTACATATTCACCTTCTAAAATATCGTTTTCATCATGAATATAGCTATATTTTACTCCTTTTTTTATATTAGATACATACCTTTTTTTCTCACTATTCCATTGATCATCAGATAAGAAAATAATTTTATACTCATTATTATAAAAATCATTTAAAACTCGCTCTATACTAGAAATATTTTCAAAAAGTCTTGTTAGTATAGAATCGTAACTAGCCAAAAACATTATATTTTTATCTCCTACTACCAAAACTTCAATATCATTTAATAAACCATAAATATTAAAAAACTGTGGATTATCTGCTACATAATTTTTAAAATCATTCCAATTTTTTAAAAATATTTCCTTATTTTGTTTAGAAGCTGATGAAAATGTATTATTAATCCTTATCCCTTTTTCTTTATCAGTCATTATTTCTTTGCGTTCTCTTTTTATAAATTTTTCATTTTTTACCGTAATTATATTAGTTTTTATTGAGTTATCTTCAAGATTATTTTTTGTTAATTTACTATTATTACATAATGTTAATCTTGAAAATTTAATAAATTCCATACTCACTAAAACCTTTATAAAAGAGGAAGATTTTATCTTAAAAAATAAATCATTTAAAAATAAGATAAAATCATATAAAATTTTTTCTGAAAATAAATTAGATATTTCCTTTATTAATTCATTCTTTTCACTAATTTTAGCCTTAAAACTACCTGTAACAGAATAAATCAAAATCTCACTGATAAAAGATATAAAATCTTCTATAAATCTTCCAAAATCTTTACCATTTCTATCAATTTCTTCAAAAAAATCAATTATCTCTTTACAATCACACTCATTCATATAAGATAATAAGTGATAAAAATCAACATAAGAAACAACACCATTTAATCGATAAACTTCTTCTAAATTAATTCCACTCTCACTAAATGATGACAATTGATCTAACATATTGATTGCATCTCTAAGACCTCCATCAGCTAAACGAGCAATCTCAGATAAAACTTCATTAGAAACATCTATATTTTCTTGTTGAGAAATGTACTGTAATCTACCAACTATATCATCTAAAGAAAATTTAGAAAATTGAAATTTTTGACAACGCGAAACAATTGTTTCTGGTATCTTAAAAAATTCTGTAGTAGCTAAAATAAATATCACATGAGATGGTGGTTCTTCTAAAGTTTTTAACAAAGCATTAAAAGCTTGAGTTGTTAACATATGAACTTCGTCAATGATATACACTTTATATTTTCCATAAGTGGGAACCAAATTAACTTTATCTCTTAATTCACGAATTTCATCAACACCATTATTAGAAGCTGCATCGATTTCAATAATATCACTATTTTCTGAAAAATGTAAACAACTTTCACATTTACCACACGGAATACCATCATCTCCTAAATTATCACAATTAATCATCCTTGCAATAATTTTAGCAGTTGATGTTTTACCTGTACCACGAGGACCTGAAAATAAATAAGCATGTGATAATTTATTGTTCAAGATTTCATTTTGAATAATATTAACAATTTCACTTTGACCAACTAAATCACCAAAGTTTTTAGGTCTATATTTTCTATACAATGCTAAATATGCCAACTACTAATCACCACCTTCACACAAGTAATATTATAACATATCTACCTCAAAAATTCCATCTAAAATGAAAAAGAACAGTTGTTTGTATACAAAATTAATATATATTTAAATAAAACAATAAAAAAGATGCACATAGTAAAATTTGTTAAAGCTGCTATTTTCCAATCCTGACTTAGTTCCAAATAAATACTATTGCATCACAAACATTATAAAACAAAAGAAAAAAAAAATCAATAAAAAAAATCATTTTCAATATAAAAGTACTATTGAATTTTTATTCTAAAAAAATTGAGTTGTTTCCTTAAGTTATCTAAATAAAATATTTTTAATTAATCTTCTATACTAGAATATATACTATTTTTATTGATAATATAAACTAATTAAAATAATTTTTCTATGCACTCTCATTCATTAATAACAAATTCCTTTTAAAATGAAAATAAAAAAATGAGCATATTTTTACTAATATTTTGTTATTTTAATGAATTTAAAAAAATAGTTGACTGTGGAAAATTCTATGTTCCACGTGAAACATAAGCAATTTTATAAATAATATTACTATGGACTGTACAAAAAAATTATCTATTTTATATAAAAAACAAATAATTATCATTTTCTTCATTAAAATCAATTAGCTTATTTAACTACATTTTTAATATACTAACTCACAAAAATGAAAGTATGTTGACATATTACAACAGCCTAACTGAAAAAATTAAGTTTTAATATGTTAAATTTATTTAGCTAAATATGATAATTTCTACTAAAAAAATTATTATCTTTCAGAAATAATTTTCAATCAATTATATTTACTACACACGAAAAATCTTTAGTCTTTACATTAACTCCTACCCCTAATCAGTTACTAAATTATCAACTATTCAATATACAACCATCAAAAGTAATTTTTTACACGATATACAATTAATATCTAAAATTTAATAGTGTGGAAAATTTATGTTCCACGTGAAACATAAAAAAATATAGTTCCTCTTTTTTGAAAAACTATACTTATTTGATATCTCTCCAAATTTCTAGAAAAAATTGTTCATACATATGTGGAAAACAGTTTTATGTTCCACGTGAAACATAAAACTGTTTATCTATTCTACATTTTCTTCCAATTTATCAATTACAGCAACAGAACTAACAAACTGATTATCTTTCAAATTTATTAATTTAACTCCCTGAGTAACTCTACTCATTGTGGAAATTTGAGAAGCATCTATCCGAATAATAATACCTTCATTTGTCACTATCATAATATCTTTTTCAATATCAGAAGGAATTACTTCAAATGATACAATATCACCAGTTTTTTCAGTAATATTAACAGTTTTGACACCTTTTCCAGCACGATTAGTAATTCTATAATCTTCTATTGGAGTCTTTTTCCCATAACCATTCTTCGTAATTACCAATACTTGTTGATTACTTCCCACAACATCCATATTAATTAACGTACCACCATCTAAATTAATACCTTTAACACCAGAAGCACTTCTCCCCATTACTCTTAATGAATCTTCGTAAAAACGAACCATTCTTCCATTAGATGAAGCCATCAATATTTCATTATCACCACTAGTCTTTTTTACAGAAATTAATTCATCATCATCTTTTAATGTAATAGCTTTCTTTCCATTATTTCTAATACTATCAAATTCAGAAATATCTGATTTTTTTACTAGTCCATTTCTAGTCGCAAAAATCAAAAATTTACAATTATCATTTCTATCTATTTTCAACAAAGAAGTAACCTTTTCTTCTTTTTCTAAGTTTAATAAATTAATAATTGGTAATCCTTTAGATTGTCTAGAAAATTCAGGAATCTCATACCCCTTCATTCTAAACACTCTTCCTTTAGTAGTGAAAAACAAAACATAATCATGCGTTGTAGTATTAATAATGTTTTCAACAAAATCTTCCTCGTTTGTTGCCATTCCTTTTACTCCTACTCCTCCTCTATGTTGAGTTTTATAAGAATCCACTGGCAATCTTTTAATATACCCTTTACTAGTAAGAGTAAGTACTACATTTTCCACAGGTATCAACGATTCATCCTCTATATACTCTATTGCAGTCATATCTATGTAAGTTCTTCTTTCATCATTGTATTTTTCTTTTATCTCTAACATTTCTTTCTTTATCACATTATCAATTTTTTCTTCAGAGGCTAAAATATCTTCTAATTCATGAATTAATTTTAATAATTCAGAAATTTCTTCTTCAATTTTAGATTTTTCCATACCTGTCAATCGCTTCAAGCGCATCTCTAATATAGCTTGAGCTTGAATTTCTGATAATCCAAAATTAGATATCAATTCTGCTTGAGCAATTTCATCAGTCTCTGACTCTCTAATAATCTTTATCACTCTATCAATATTATCTAGAGCAATTTTTAAACCACTTAAGATATGTAATCTTGCATTATATTTTTTCAATTCAAATTGACATCTACGATATATTACATGTCGCTGATGTTCAATATATTTCTCCAAAATAGTTTTTAAATCTAAAGTCCTAGGACGACCATCTACTAACATCAAAAAATTTATACCATACGAAGTTTGTAATTGAGTATGTTTATATAAATTGTTCAAAACAACATTTACATTTGCATCTTTTCTTACATCAATAACAATTTTAATTCCTTCTAAAGCAGATTCATCACTTAAATTAGAAATGCCATCTAATACTTTATCTCTAACAAGTTCACCAATTCTAGTAATTAAAGCCTTTTTATTTACTTGATAAGGCAATTCAGTTATAACAATATGAGACTTTCCAGCTTTTTCAACTATTTCAACTCTTCCTCTAATAGTAATAGTTCCTCTACCAGTTTCGTACGCTTTTTTTATTCCACTGTTTCCTAAAATTATTCCATACGTTGGAAAATCAGGGCCTTTAATAAACTCCATTAATTGAGAAACAGCAATATCCGGATTATCTATATATGCTATACAACCATCAATTACTTCTCCTAAATTATGAGGTGGAATATTCGTAGCCATTCCAACTGCAATTCCCATATTACCATTTACTAAAATATTTGGAAACCTACTTGGTAAAACTACTGGTTCTTTCCGTTGTCCATCATAGTTTTCTGAAAAATCAACAGTATCTTTATTCAAATCTCTCAATAATTCCATAGATATCTTAGCCAATCTTGCTTCCGTATAACGACTCGCTGCTGCACCATCACCATCTATAGATCCAAAGTTTCCATGACCATCAACTAAACAGTGTCTATAAGTAAAATCTTGAGCCATTCTTACCATAGTATCATAAATAGCACTATCCCCATGGGGATGAAAATGACCCATAACAGCACCAACAGCATTAGCACTTTTTTGATATTTTTTATCAGGAGTCATCCCTTCATCATATAAAGTATATAACACTCTTCTATGAACTGGTTTTAGACCATCTCTAACATCGGGAATTGCTCTTGCTACTATTACACTCATTGAATAATCAAGGAAAGAAGTCCTCATTTCTTCTACTATATTAACAGATACTTTTCTATCTCTTTCTTCTTGCATAATTACTTCCTCCTAACTTTCTACACATCTAAATTTGATACATTTAAAGCATTATCTTCTATAAATTTTCTACGAGGCTCTACTTCTTCTCCCATTAATAATTGAAAAATTTCATCAGCCTGAATAGCATCTTCCATCTTTATTTGTTTTAAAGTTCTTAATTCAATTCCCATAGTAGTCTCCCTTAGCTCCTCAGGATTCATTTCTCCTAACCCCTTCATTCTACCAATTTCATATTTTGTATTAGCGGGTAGTGTAGATAAATATGAATCTTTTTCTTCTTCATCTAACACATACTTAATATTTTTTCCATATTTAATTGAATAAAGAGGGGGCTGAGCAGCATAGATATGTCCACCTTCAATAAGTGGTCTAAAATAGCGATAAAACAGTGTTAAAAGAAGTGTTCTAATATGAGCTCCATCAACATCAGCATCAGTCATAATAATAATTTTATAATATCTTAACTTCGAAATATCAAACTCTTCTCCAATACCAGTACCTAATGCAGTAATCATAGTCCTAATTTCTTCATTTGCTAAAACTCTATCTAATCTTGCTTTTTCCACATTAAGTATTTTTCCACGAATAGGAAGAATTGCTTGAGTAATAGGATCTCTTCCCATTTTTGCACTACCAGCAGCACTATCCCCCTCAACAATGAACATTTCCGAAATAGTAGCATCTTTAGAGGAACAATCAGTCAATTTTCCCCAAAAGTTGGTTACTTCTAATCCACCTTTTCGACGAGTTAACTCTCTAGCACGACGAGCAGCAATACGTGCTCTAGCAGCAGTCATAGACTTTTCCACAATTACTTTTGCATCATTTGGATGTTCCATAAGAAAACGTTCAAAACCCTTAGCAAAAATACTAGCTGCAACTTTTCTGACCTCACTATTTCCTAACTTTGTTTTTGTTTGACCCTCAAATTGAGGTTCTGGAACTTTCGCTGAAATAATCATAGTTATTCCTTCGCGAACATCATCTCCACTTAATGGATCATCATTATCTTTCAAAATTTTATTGCTTTTTGCATAAGTGTTGATAATTCTCGTCAAAGCCAACTTTACTCCATCTTCATGAGTACCACCTTCAGGAGTAATAATATTATTTACGAAAGAATATACTGTTGAATTGTATCCATCATTATATTGAAGAGCAACTTCAATTGAAATATCATTTTCTTTCCCCTCAACATAAACAATATCTTCATGAATTGAAGTTTTATTTTTATTCACATAAGCAACAAATTCTTTTAATCCACCTTCATAAACAAAAGTATCTTTTTGAGAAGTTCTATCATCCATCAAAATAATTCTTAAACCTTTGTTTAAAAAAGCCAACTCTCTGACCCTAGTTTTTAAAGTATCATAACTAAACGTAGTAGTTTCTTTAAAAATATTTTCATCTGGCATAAAAGTAACCGTAGTACCAGTTCTATCCTTACTACATTCTCCTATAACTTTTAAAGGCTGAATGGTATGCCCACCATTTGCAAACTTTATATAATTTACCTTTCCATCTTTATAAACCGTCACTTCAACCCATTTACTTAAAGCATTAACAACAGAAGCACCTACACCATGAAGTCCACCACTCACTTTATAGCCACCGCCACCAAATTTACCACCAGCATGAAGAACAGTATAAACTGTCTCTACTGTGGAAATTCCTGTTTTTGGATGAATTTCCACTGGAATTCCACGACCATCATCTTTAACAGTCACAGACCCATCCTTATTAATTACAATTTCAATATCATCACAGTAACCAGCCAAAGCCTCATCAATTGCATTATCCACAATCTCCCAAACTAAGTGATGTAACCCCTTTTCACTAGTACTACCAATATACATACCAGGACGTTTTCTAACTGCCTCTAATCCCTCTAATACTTGAATATCAGAAGCATCATAATGTTCATTATTCATTTTTGCATACCTTCTTTCCATCAGTAACTACCGTACCATTACAAACATTAAAGATTTTAGATTTTGATACTAAATCTGAATCAATTAAATCAATATCAGTAGTAGTAATAATAGTTTGAACATCATTTAATATATATTTGATTATCCTATTTCTCTTTTCTATATCTAATTCACTAAAAACATCATCTAAAAGCAAAATAGGATTATCACCATCAAGTTCCTTAAAAATCAAAACTTCTGCTAATTTTAAAGCCAACATTGCAGCTCTAATTTGTCCTTGTGATCCATAAATAGATAAATCTTTACCATCAAGTAAAAAACAAAAATCATCACGATGAATACCAAATAAGGTAATTTTATATTTTTTTTCACGATCAAAATTATCTATCAACAAATTTTTAAAATCCCTTATAGTTTGAACTTTATCCTCTTTCATTTTAAAATTACATATATACATTAATTTTAAATTTTTATAACCTGTAATTTCAAAATAGACATCAGATAAATACTGATTGATTTTTTTAAGAAATTCATTACGCATAAAAGCGATATCTACAGCTAAAGAACAGTAACTGTCATTTAAAATATCAAAATAATACTTATTATAATCAAAAGAAAGAGCTGCATTTTTTAAATATTGATTTCTTTTTTTCAATAGAGCATTATACCTCTGTAAAGCTCTCACATACATCTCAGAACTTTGACTAATAACAACATTAATAGCCTTTCGCCTACTATTTGGTCCATCTTTAACAAAATTAACATTGTAAGGACTAAAAATTAAGACTTTAAGTATTGAAATATATTCACTATACTTCTTTACTTCACAAGAATTATGCTTAACTTTTTTTCCACATTTACCAAATAAAACATCTAATTGAAAATTACCATCTTTACTTGAACATAGCCCCCTAACAACCGAAAAATCACTCCCATCTTTCATTAAATTTTGATCTTTAATATTTATATAAGATTTAGTAAGAGCCAAAACAAAAATAGATTCCAAAATATTAGATTTTCCCTGAGCATTATCACCTACAAAAATATTTACTCCGGGAGATAAATCAATATCTAAAAAATCGTAATTTCTATAATTTTTTAAAGTTAAATGATTTATTCTCATAACAAAATCTAAATGAATCCATTTTATTTCACCAAACCTACCAAAAATTCTATACAATAAAATTATATCACAAAATCTAATATTTTATAAGAGATTTAATAATTTTTTTTCTTTTTTCCTAAAATATTTATTTATATTTAAATAAAAAAAATACCTTAAAGGATGAAAAATAAAAACAACTTTTATTTATTCATGCAACTTAAAAGATATTTTGTAATTAAAACAATTTATTAAATAATCTTTTACATCTCTATATTTTCATTATTACTAACACTCTTGATAAACTTTTTTCTTTTAAGTAAAAGAGTATCTAACTTAATACATCGAATAACTTGATTATCAATTAAATTATATTTAATAGGTAATTGAATATTCTTTTTATTTTTAAAATACAAATTAGAAGTACTTAAACTATTTTTAGAATATTTTAATAAATTTTGATAAGATATCCAAATACTGTTTTTATTAATACAACTAGAGACAGGAAAAAATATAATATTTCTACTCTCCTCTACAAGAATTGGTACTTTCATATCAACTCCAATAATACTTTTAGATGCATCTCTCCTCCCTTCAAATGATGAACCAAAAAACAAACAACTATTTTTTATAATTGTCAAAGGAATCATATTAACTATTAACTCCTCATCGTACTCATAAACTTTTGATTTTCCACAATCATAAGGAACTATTGCTAAAGTTTCATCATTAATTTCATAATTTTCCAACATACTTATCCCCCTTCTAATTTTCATTTATTGAAAATCAACTATATTAAAACATAAAATAATGTCAAAATTTGTCGAATTTTGTCGAAATATGACAAAAAAAACAAAAAAATTGCAATAACATATAATTTTTTTGTTCATTAATAAAGTAAAACTAATATGTCTTAATAGGTAAAACTAACTGAATCAAAGATTCATCTTCCGCAGATTTTATAATAATTGGACTATTATCATTATTCATACAAAGCATCACATTAGTTGTTTCGAAACTTTTTATACAATCTAACATATATTTTGAACTAAATGATATTGATATCTCATCATCACTATCTACCAACATTTTCTCTTCAACTTTTCCAATTTCTGGAGAATTTGAAGAAATAATCATATCTTGATGAGATAATTCTAAACGAATAATATTTTTATCTCTATCAGAAGTCAATAAAGAAGCTCTATCAATCATTTCGAACAGTCCATTGCAACTACATTTTACTTGAACCTTAAATTCAGTAGGAATAATAGAAGAAGTTGCAGGATATGTTCCATTCAATAAACGAGACAAAAATAAAATATTTTTATATTTAAATAATACTTTATTTTCAAAAATATGTAATTCTAGATTTTCATCATCTTCACTCATAATTTTATCAAATTCCAATAAATTCTTTCCAGGAATGACAATATTCACTTTATAATCCAAGTCCTTATCTAAATAAATTGTTTTTTTAGCTAACCGATAAGAATCTGTTGAAATAACTTCCATTATAGAACCATCTATTCTAAAATTCATTCCAGTTAAAATAGGTCTTGATTCATTACGAGAAGTAGCAAAAAATGTTTGAGAAATAATTTTTTTCAAAAGTTTAGTTTTTAAAATAATTGGTTCGCTTGTCGTTTCTAAATCTAAATTAGGAAATTCACTAGAATTAATACCATTCAAATTAAATTCAGTATTACTTGTACTAACAATCATTTTATTTTCATCCATAACTTCTATTGTGATATTAGTATTAGGTAATTTTTTTATAATTTCTACTATATATTTTCCTCCTATAACAACACTTCCATACTCAACAACCTCAACAATCTTTTCTGTTGGAATTAAGCATTGAATAGATATATCAGTGTCGCTTGCAGATAGATATAGACCTTCTTTTTTCAAATCAAATTTAATACCAGTTAAAATAGGAATTAAATTTCTTGGAGAAATAGCTCTAGAGGTATGATATAAACTTTCTAATAATATTTCTTGTTTAATAATAAATTTCATTTTATATTCCTTCTTTCTTTAATTATATTATTTATTATACTGTGGAAACTGTGGAAAACTATATATATTCCTTTTTAAATAAGATATTTCTTTTCAACACATACTGTGGAAATACAAATAATTATCCACATAATTCCCCAATTTAAGGGGATAATTGTTGTTTTAATTCTTTTATAACCACTTTTAATTGCTCATTTACTAATAATTCTTTTTGAATTTTTTGATAAGAACTCATAATAGTTGAATGATCTCTTCCACCAAAGTAAGTTCCTATTTTAGGGAAAGATTCATTAGCTAAAGTTCTACATAAATAAATTGCAACCTGCCTAGGATAATTAATATTTTGACTCCGTTTCTTTCCTTTTATATCATCTAATGTAATTTTGAAATAATCACAAACAACAGTTTGAATTCGATGAACATCGTTTTTATAAACACTTCTATCAGTGAGTTGATCTTTCAAAGCATCAACTGCAGTATCTAAATCAACTACTCCTTTATTCATCATTAAAGCATAAGCAAAAACTCTTGTAATAGCTCCCTCTAATTGTCGAACATCAGAAGCAAAATTATTAGCAATATATTCAATCACTTCCTTAGGAACATCTTTAGCTGATTCTTGATGTGCAATTTTTCTCTCTAAAATATTCATCCTTAATTCAAAATCGGGAGGAGTAATATTAGCTGTTAATCCCCAATTAAACCTCGTAAGCAGTCTATTTTCTAACATTTTTAAATCATCAACAGAACGATCAGAAGCAATAATTATTTGCTTGTTTTCGTTATATAGTTCATTAAACGTATGGAAAAATTCTTCTTGTCCTTTAGTAGCATTTCCCAAAAACTGTATATCATCAATCATTAGAACATCAATATTTCTATATTTAGCTTTAAAATTATCTATTTTCATAAAATTATTTTTATCATTATTTCTAACTGCATTAATAAAATCGTTAACAAATTTATCACTAGAAATATACAAAACTTTTAAATCGGTATGCTCCAATATATAATTTCCAATTGAATGCATTAAATGAGTTTTTCCTAATCCACTTTTTCCATATAAAAACAGTGGATTATAAGCCTTGCCAGGTTTTTCTGCAACTGCCAAAGACGCTGTAAATGCAAACCGATTAGAATTTCCGACAATAAAATTATTAAAACTATAATCTTTATTTAAGTTAGCATCTTCAAAAGTTTTAGGAGAAACTTCTATGTTATTTTGAGATGTGCTATTCTCTACTTTTTTATTATCAATTTCATTTTTTATAAATTCCTCTTTTTTTTGTTCCCATTCGTCTTCTAACATAAATTGAAATTCAAAAACTGTTCCTGTTAATTGTTTAAATTTATCTTCAATAACATCTAAGTAATTTTCCATTAAATGCTTTTTATGAACGGGCATAGGAACAATAATAATAGCAGTATTATTACGAATTGAAACAAGTTTTGTACCAAAAAACCAAGTTTGATATGATAAAGAGGAAATATTATTTTTTATTATTTCCAAAAAATTTTTCCATAATTCATCAGTATCCATTCTAATCCCTCCCAACACTCACTAACAATATTAGCATAAATCTTTTTTTTTTTTTTGAAGTTCATCATTAAGTAACAAAAATCACATGATTTAATAGTTATCCACAATTAAAAATCTGTTGTTTTTACTGAATAAGAATGATTTTTCCACAGTTTTCCACATGTAGTTTTGAACAAGTCACTGTGGAAAAAAAGTAAAAAAGTTGATAGATGTGGAAAAATATTTAATTTCTATATTCTATAAGGGTTTACAAACAAAAAAATCCACAAATAACTGTGGTTTTTTTGTTTGTAAAATATCATTAAGTATTCAAATTTTTATTGATAAAAAAGTTTAGTATCATAATTTTCGTATTTTTTTGATATTTGATATTGCTTATTTATTTATTTCAATCATCCACTTATCGTATATTGATGCGTTAGAACTATGAGGTTCAGGATTAGGCAATTGCATTTTAACAATCATAGGAATTTTCATCATTTTTCCAAAAGCAACGCAAGTACCAGCCTGCAAAGTTTTTTGTTTTTCTATAACATCATTACTTATATTAGGAACCATCTTTTTTATATAATCTAAATCACTAGGATGTGTAATTTTAAAGATCAAAAAATTTGTACATTGTGAAATAACTGTTTCACTTAGTTCTGTTGGTCTTTGGGTGATAAGATCCATAATTACCCCAAATTTACGACCTTCTTTAGCAATTCTCTCAAAAATATTATATCCAAGAATTTCCACATCATAATCTTTTTGTACGTAACGATGCGCTTCTTCTAACATTAAATGGATAGGCATTGCACCTCTATCTCTCAACCCTTTACTAAACTTAAAAATAATCCTACAATAAACTTTAACAATTGCTTTGGCAAAGCGATCATCGATATCTTCCAATACAAAATTAATAATTTGTGCTCTTTTATTAGAACCAACCATAATAATATTTGTTATGAATTCAGATGAAGTACAAAATTTATCGCAATTGAATAAATTTTTATAACTGCTGTTATTAATTGTGTGTAATTTAACTTTCAATGCCATTGCTTCAGATGATGTTTTCTCATTTAATAATAATCCTTCAGAGATAAGTGCAAAATTTAAAGCAACTTCCAAGTCATCAAGGGTAAAATAGATAGGAACATAATCTTCATTCCATTTTGTAGTGTTATCTACAAATTGTTGAATATATTCTGCTATAAGTATTCTTTCTGAAAATTCTCCTTTACTATCTATTTCAAAACACTTTCTAAACTGTCTAGTGTAACCAATTCCTGGAACATCAACATTTAAATTTAATTCATCAGTATTACAATTTTCTAAAATTGAAAATATTTGATCTCGAATTCGGCCTGCGGTTTGATTAGTATAAAGAACAGAAACAATAGCACTAGCAATCAAATGATTTTTATATCTTTTTGAATTTTCATCATTTCTTGCAAATACAGATACCAAACTTAACATTTTTTCAATAATGGCTAGTTGAGAATATGCTGTAACATCTAATAAATTAGCATAGTCGTCGACAGATAACAACCATAAGGGCAATTGTATTTTATTTCCACCTTCCCCACTAATTGAATACATTTTATAGTTATAATTAATATTATAATTTCCAATACTTCTAAATGCATTATCATATTCATCAGTATTATTAAAAATAAAAATATTACTATTAAAAGGAATTTTGTCAGACATGTTAAATAAGTTCTGAACAAATCTAGAAACTCCGTAAGTTTTTCCACTACCAGTATTACCAAAAAAAGCATTATGATTACTCCACATATCATCTATATCTATTTTTATTGGACAATCACCATATAGAGGAGATAAACCTAAAATCATACCTTTTTTATTATTATTTCCTACTAATTCTCCTAATTCATCCTGATTAATAATTCTTACATTAGCTGTTAAACTTGGTTTACGAATAATACCTCCTTGAAATTTTCCATTAATAAATTCTCCTAAAAAACTAACTTTAATTTGTCCATTATCGATTTCATCTACTTCACCCAATATTTTTTTCTCATTTTCTTCAAAAACCACATTCATATTTAATAGATCATCAGTGGTAGTTCCTTCCATTTTTATCCAAGCAAAATTTTTACTTATTGCAGTAATTTCTTTAAACATAACCAATCTCCTTAACTATAATCATCTATTTTCAATATCATTTTATCATAAAATAATCAAAAATAATCAATAAAGTATTTTTTCAGCATAAAAAATAGATATTTTTGTAAACTTACATGTTGACAGAATGAATTTTAGCATATATAATAAAGTAGCATTTTTGATTAGGAGGTGTATCTATGGCAAAAACACAAGGGCCAACTTTTCAACCTAATAATAATAAGAAATCCAAGAAATTTGGATTTAGAGCTCGTAAAGATGGAAATATTTTAAAAAGTAGAAGAGCAAAGGGAAGAAAAAAATTATGTGCATAATATAGTCACGAGTGAATTGTGGCTTTTTTTTTGCTAGTCACTAGTAAAATATATTGATCTTTGTTTATATTATATTTTATTTTATCTAAATTTTGATGAAACTACAAACTATTCTAATAGAAAGGAATTTAATACATGAAAAAAAGTGAAATAATAAAAAAAGAACAAACTTTTACTGAAATAATTCATCATTGCTCATATGTAAAAAATAATTATTATGTTATTTATTATCGTAAAAATTATGATACTACCAAATATGGAATATCAATTCCTAAAAAAACAGGTAAGGCAAATGTTCGAAACAAAATAAAAAGAAGGATTAAGAATATTATTGATACAAATGAAAAACAGGTGCATAAAAACTTTGATTATGTTATAATTGTTAGAAAGAGATTAATTGAACTTAATTACCAAGAAATGGAGAATGATTTAATTAGTCTAATGAAAAAGATAGGAGCAAAAAATGAAGAAAAAAAAATTTAACATAATGGCGAAGAAAATTACTATAAGTTTATTGTGCATATTCTTATTATCAGGATGTACGAAACAATTGAAAGACGAAAACAAACAGGTTGTAACTAATAAAGAAACGGGGCAATCAATTACAGAAAACATTATTTGTAAACCCACAAACAAAAATGTTATAAAAATCTATGAGAAAAATAAAGTGGATGTTTCCAAGTTACCAAGTTGTGATAAATTTACTCCACTAAAAAATTATGAAGGATTATGGACTAGTATTTTTGTAAAACCACTTGCTTGGGTAATTTTACAAATTGGTGTTCTTTTAAATAACTATGGTTTATCAATTATAATTACTTGTTTATTAATCAGAATTATATTAATGCCTATAACACAAAAAACAGCAGTGCAATCAGAATTAATCAAAAAAGCACAGCCAGAACTTAACAAATTAGAAAAGAAATATCAAGGAAAAGATAGTCAAGAAGATCAAGCTAAAAAAGCACAAGAGATGATGATGATATATCAAAAATATAAAATAAATCCTTTATCAGGATGCTTATTAAGTTTTATTCAATTACCTTTGCTTTTTGGTTTCTTAGAAGCAATAAATCGTACTCCAGCGTTATTTGAAAATAATTTTTTAGTATTTCAAATGGGAACAACACCATGGGTGGGAATAATAGAGAATCACAATTATTGGTACATTTTATTAATTGTCTTAATTATTGGAACAACTTTTATTTCTTTTAGAAAAACCATGAAAGATCAATCTGGTCCAGCAGCCCAACAAATGAAATACACAATCTACTTTATGTTAGCAATGATTTCAGTTGCCTCACTAACATTACCAGCTGCCCTAGGAATTTACTGGATTACATCAAGTTTATTTACTATTTTTCAAAATATTTATGTTGAAAGAAAGAAGCAAAAATAATGAAAAAGTATATTTATGAAGCTAAAAATTATGCTGAGGCAAAAAGAAAAGCTTTAACTGAATTAGAACTGGACGAAAAAAATGTAATTATAAACATAATAGAAGAAAAACAAGGGTTGTTAAAAAAAAGTACAAAAATAGAAGTAATTACAATCAATGATGTTCTATCATATCTAAAAAATAAAATAAATGAAATTTTAAAAATAATGAACATAGAGTCAAATTTAGAAGTAAGAAGAAATGACGAAAATATAGAAATAAATATTTTTTCAAATCATAATTCGATATTAATAGGAAAAGAAGGAAGAATACTAGATTCATTACAAAGTATAATGAGACAGGTTTTACAAAAAGAAACTGCTAGTGATTTAAAGTTGATACTAGATGTGGAAAATTATAAAGAACATCGAATTACAAATATTGAAAGAACAGCTAGAAAAATAGCTAGAGAAGTAGCAAAAACAAAAGTAGAAGCCAATTTAGAACCAATGAATTCATATGAAAGAAGAATTGTACATAATACTTTATCTAAAAATAAATATGTTTATACAGAAAGTATTGGTGAAGAACCTAATAGATATGTTGCAATCAAATTAAAAGAAGAAAGTTAGTTTAATACTATACACTTTCTTCTTTTTTTGTGTCAAATGCCAGAATTTGACTTCTTTTTTTATTGATAAATTCATACTTTATGCTATAATGTATACCCATTACACAAGAAAGGAGCAAAAATGAAACTAATCGAGTATATAAGCCATTTAACTAGCATTGATAAAATATATTGTATTTTAATAATAAAAACTATTAGCTTTTTCTTAATATTAACAATTATTAAAAAAGTTGGTGTAAAAATTTTAAAGAAAATAAAAGATTCAAAAAAAGAATATTTATATATTCAAAAATATAAATTATTAATCAATATTACAAAACTAATTGTTTTTCTATTACTATGGGGAAAGTATTTGGAAAGTTTTATTACACTAATCAGTCTTATCTCAGCAGGATTTACTATTGCCTTAAGAGATTTAATTTTTAATTTTTTCTCAGGAATATACATAAAAATAAAAAAACCATTTGAAATAGAAGATAGAATTGAAATCAACAATTATAAAGGAGATGTAATAAATATTAATACATTAAGTTTTGAAGTTTTAGAAGTTAATAATCAAAATTTTACTGGTCAAAGCACGGGAGTAATTACTCATTTACCAAATTCACTAATATTTAATTATCCACTAAGAAATTATAATAAGGCCTTTAAGTATATTTGGAATGAAATGACTTTTAGAGTCCCGTTAAAATGTAATTTATCAAAAACTAAAGGAGTAATATATAAAATAGTAAATTCAAATGAAGTAATAAAAAATATACCACCAAAAATGAAAAATCAAATAAATAATAGTACTAGCGAATATAGAATTTATTATAATCAATATGAACCAATCATTTATACTCAAATTGTTGAAAATCATATTGAATTAACAGTAAGATATTTAATTCATCCAAAAAAAGCAAGATATATTAACTCAGTGATTTCAAACAAAGTATTAGAAGCTTATCAAAATGGAGAGATAGAATTATATGAAGATTAAAATATGACACTATTTTATTTTTTTTTATTATGTGATAAAATATTAACTATCAAAAGGAAGTGATTCAATGGATACAATAGCAGCAATTTCTACTGCTTTAGGAGTAGGAGCAATTTCCATTATTCGTGTCAGTGGAGATGATAGTGTAAAAATAGTAAATAAGATTTTTAAAGGAAAAGATCTGACAAAAGTAAAAAGTCATACAATTCATTACGGGCATATTATGGAAGGAAAAACAGCCGTTGATGAAGTTTTAGTTTCAGTTATGCTATCTCCCAAGACATTTACGACGGAAGATGTAGTAGAAATTAATAGTCATGGAGGAATTGCGACTACTAATAAAGTATTAGAATTATTACTTTTAAATGGTGCAAGATTAGCAGAACCAGGAGAATTTACCAAAAGAGCATTTTTGAATGGAAGAATAGATTTAATAGAAGCCGATGGAATTATGAATTTAATTTCCTCAAAAACAGAAAATTCGAGAAAATTATCCATGAATCAATTAACAGGAAGAGTAACCAATGATATAAAAAAACTTCGACAAAACTTGGTAGAAATGCTTTCTCATATTGAAGTAAATATTGATTATCCAGAATATGAAGACATTGAAGAATTAACTACTGAAAAAATACTTCCAAGGCTTTTAACTTTTAGAAATAACCTTCAAAAAATGATAAAAAATTCTTCTGATGGAAAACTAATTAATGAAGGAATTAATATTGGAATTATTGGAAGACCAAATGTAGGAAAAAGTAGCTTATTAAATTCTTTGTTAGAAGAAGAAAAAGCCATTGTTACAGATATAGAAGGAACAACTAGAGATATAGTAGAAGGAAAAATTACTTTAAAGGGAATTATTATCAATTTTATTGATACAGCTGGAATCAGAGAAACCGATAATATTGTAGAAAAAATAGGTGTGGAAAAAAGCAAAAAAATCATTAATCAATGTGATTTATTAATACTAATCCTAAATAATAATGAAATTTTAACACAAGAAGATAAAAAACTTATCAGTATTTTAAAAGAAAAAAAACATATCATTTTAATTAATAAAATAGATTTAGAAAATAAATTAAATTTAACAGAACTTCCTTCAAATCTATTAAAAATTAGTATTAAAGAAAAACGAGGATTAGAAGAATTAAAACAAAGAATTGTTGATATATTTAATTTAGGAGAACTAGAAACAAAAGATTTAACTTATTTAAGTGATGCAAGAAGTATTTCACTTTTAAAAAAATCACTAGTCTATATTGATGAGGCAGTTCACTCAATAAATCAAAATGAACCAATAGAAATTGTAGAATTTAATATTAAAGATGCATGGGAATCACTAGGAGAAATTATAGGAGAAACTTATAAAGAAGAATTGCTAGATGAACTTTTTTCTAGATTTTGCTTAGGAAAATAAGGAGGGAAAAATGAAAGAATATGAAATTATTGTAGTAGGTGGTGGACATGCTGGTTGTGAGGCGGCCTTAGCTTCAGCAAGAATTGGGCACTCTACTCTGCTAGTAACAGGAAATATTAAAAATATTGCAACTATGCCATGTAATCCATCAATTGGTGGATCTGCAAAGGGAATTATTGTCAGGGAAATTGATGCTTTAGGTGGCGAAATGGGCATAAATGCAGATAAAACATTAATTCAAATGAAAATGTTAAATTCTTCTAAAGGACCTTCTGTACATTCATTAAGAGCACAAGCTGATAAAGTGACTTATCCACAAGAAATGTTGAAAACTTTAAAAAAACAAAATAATCTAGATTTATTAGAAGGTATGGTAGAAGATTTAATCGTAATAGATAATGAAGTTAAAGGAATAATACTATCAGATGATACTAAAATTTCTTCACAAGCAGTCATATTAACTACAGGAACTTATTTAAAATCTGATATTTTAAGAGGCTCAACAAGAACAAGAAGTGGACCTCACGGAGAAAGTCCATCTTTACATTTAAGTGATAATTTAAAAAAATATGGTTTTGAAATTTTAAGATTAAAAACAGGTACACCTCCTAGAATTGAAAGAAGTTCAATAGATTTTAGTCAGACCAAAAGAGAAGATGGAGACAAAATACCTTACACTTTTTCTCACGATATCTCCCCTATTTATGATGTTAATAGACAAGAACCGTGCTACTTAACATATACAAATGAAAATACTCATAAAATCATTTTAGACAATTTATCAAAATCTAGTATGTATGGAGGTTTAAATGATATTAAAGGAGTTGGCCCAAGATATTGTCCTTCAATTGAAGATAAAGTTACTAGATTTCGTGATAAAGAAAGACACCAGCTATTTTTAGAACCAGAAAGTTTATATTATGATGATATTTACTTACAAGGTTTTTCAACTAGTATGCCAATTGATATTCAGGAAAAAATGGTTCATTCTTTAAAAGGATTAGAAAATGCAAAAATATTAAGATACGCTTATGCAATTGAATATGATGCAATTTATCCAACCCAAATTAATGCAAGTCTAGAAACCAAAATCTTAAAAAATCTTTTTACGGCAGGTCAAATTAATGGAACAAGTGGCTATGAAGAAGCAGCTTGTCAAGGACTTATAGCAGGAATTAATGCCTCAAGAAAAATAGAAGGAAAAGAAGCTTTAATTTTAAAAAGAAATGAAGCATATATAGGCGTTTTAATTGATGACTTAGTAACAAAAGGAACAATAGAACCATATAGAATGTTAACTTCAAGAGCTGAATATCGTCTTCTTTTAAGGCATGATAATGCTGATTTAAGATTAAGAGAATATGGTTATCAAGTAGGACTAATTTCAGAAGAAAGACACCAACAGTTTTTAGAATATTGTCACCAAATAAAAGAATTAAAACAAGAACTTTTAACTTTAAAATTAACTCCATCCATAGAAGTAAATTCTATTTTAGAAAAATTAAACTCTACTCCTTTAAAAGATGGAATTACAATATATGAGTTACTAAAAAGAACAGAAATAACAATAGAACTTTTGATAAAAAATAACTTATTATCACTAAATTATCCAAAAAAAGTAATGAACGAGGTAGAAATTCAAATTAAATATGATGGTTATATTAAAAAAGTAGAAAGAGAAGCAGAAAAAATGTTGAAAAATGAATCAAAGCAAATTCCAAGTGACATTGATTATAACAAAATTAAAAACTTAGCAAGTGAAGCCAGACAAAAATTAGAAAAAATTAGACCTGCATCTATCGGACAAGCATCTAGAATCAGTGGCGTAAATCCAGCTGATATTTCTATATTAACAATTTATTTAAGGAAGAATTATAATGAATAAAGAAATATTTATAAAAGAATTAAAAAAAATGAATATTACATTAACTGCTAAACAGCTTGATCAACTTGAAAAATATTATGAAATTTTAGTTATTGAAAATGAAAAATATAACCTAACAGCAATTACTAGAAAAGAAGATGTCTATTTAAAACACTTTTACGATAGTCTTACTTTAACAAAGATAATTGATTTAAATAACCAAAGTCTATGTGATATAGGAACAGGAGCAGGTTTTCCAGGAATTGTTCTAAAAATAGTTTATCCTACTTTAAAAGTAACACTTTTAGATGCAACTGAAAAAAAGTGTAAGTTTCTTCAAAAAGTTATTGATAATCTTAAGTTGAAAGATATTGAAGTAATTAACGAACGTGCTGAAATATTTAGCAAGGTCAATAGAGAGAAATATGATATTGTAACTTCAAGAGCTGTCGCACCCTTAAAACATCTTTTAGAATACTCTATTCCCCTAGTTAAAATTAATGGTTATTATATTGCAATGAAAGGAGAAATTACAAAAGAAATAGAGAATATAGATATCTATTATAAAAAATTAGATATTATAAAAGATAAAATACTTACTTTTCAACTTCCTTTTGAAAAAAGCACAAGAACATTAATAAGATATCAGAAATTAAAAAAAACAAATCAAAAATATCCAAGAAAATACAAAGAAATAAAAAATAAAAGTCTCTAAAGAAGTTAACATATTATTTAAAATAGATCAATAATTTTTTTCTAAATCTTGAAAAAAATAAAAAACTATTGTATGATACTAATAGAGTAAAAAAGAATAGAGGGATATTTATGGACTTGGATAATACTGTTCAGAATATTAATATAAGTGCTATTATTCCACCAAAAGAACAATTAGTCTTAGATAATGAAGTTCAAAAATTAATTGATTCTATAAGAGAAAATGGAATATTAGATCCATTATTATTACGACCTAAAAATAGTAAGTATGAAATAGTAATTGGTAATAAGAGGTATGAAATAGCCAGAATATTAGGTTTAAAAACTGTTCCAGCACTAATAAAAGAAATTGATGATGAAGTAGTACAACAATACAAGATGATTAACAACTTTGATAAAAAAAATAAAGTATCAAAAAAAACAAATAAAGAACAAAATCATCAATCAGGAAAATTTATAAATATACCGAATGATAAAAAAGAACAAAATCAAGAACTAAATTATCAAAATTATGAATTTATTCAAAATGTAGACAATAAAGACTTTTCGAATAGTTTAAATATGTCTAACTTTGATAATCAACAAATTGAAAATACATATGATAGAATAAATAGAGAAACACAGAAATCAGATATCATAAATTTATCTGAATTAAACAAAGAATATGAAAGGGAAGATTTTAAAATGAATAATAATCAAATGAATAATATGCCAAATAATAACATGGGAATGAATCCTCAAAATAATAATCAAGTACCACAGGAACCTACTTTTGGAGGAAGATTTTTTCCGTCACTAGAAGATGAACCAACAAATATGAATATGGGAGGAATTAATATTCCAAATCAAAATAATAGTAATTTAATTGATTTAACTGATATGGGAAGTGAAAATGTAGCACCTTCTCAATTATCTAATCAAAATTTAAATAATAATTCTCAATTCAACATTGGACAACAACAAGAACAGATAAATCCCATTTCAAGCCCAACAGCAGTAGATAACGTACTAAGTATTGATAATTTACAAAATAATAATCAATTAGTTGAACCTCAATCTATACAACCTGAACCTCAAAATATACCACCAGTTTATAATCAGTCTCAATCACAAGAAATACAAAATATGGGGCAACCAGCCTTAAATTCTGTTGTTTCTTCTATTCCAGAGCAATCAGCAATTTTACCTCAACAGCAAAATACAGATTATCCACAAAATCAATATGATATGTCCCAAAATACTTCTTCAAGCGAAATGATTTTGAATCAGGAATTACCACAACAATCAATAGAGCCAATAATATCAGGAAGTATACCGTCGCAAAATGATTTTTCACAACAACCGCAAATGTCAGAGTTAATTAATAATTCTATTCCTACACCAGTTCAACCAGAAATAAATTCTAACTCATCAATGAATATTCAAGTTAGTCCAAATCAAAAAGATTTGAGTCCAGTTTTAAATACAATTAAAAATTTAGCCATTAATTTAGAAGCTTTTGGTTATAAATTAAATGTTTCTGAAGAAAATTTAGAAAATTCTATTAAATTAGTAATTGAAATAGAAAAATAATAAAAACATCTAAATTTGAGAAAAATATTATAGAGTTCTCAATTTAGATGTTTTTTAGATTTATAAAAATAAAATATATATTTTAACTTGCAAATTTTTTTTCATTTTCTTCTTTGAATACTGTTTCAAAATCTTTTGATCCATAACTAGGTTCTGTTCCTTTTAAAAAATAAAATATTTTTGTATTTTTATCTCCTTCTTTTGCTGATTCTCCTGTAATAGGATTTACCAAAGTTCCAACAACATCATTAGGAATATCATACCAACTATTATCTTTATCTTTTAAATAATTTTCCATAGTATTTATCCAAATATTTTTATGATAATTGTGTTCATTAGTATCAATTTTTTTATTGTTATCATATCCATTCCAAATAGATAAAACAGCATTCTTATTATATCCAACAATCCACACATCTGTATCTGTTGTACCCGTTTTAATAGCATATTTATTTGAAATTTTTGGCAAAAGACTAATTACTGTTGGATAATTATAATTTATAAAAGCTTTATCATAGGTATAAGTTAACATTTCATTCAAAATAAAAGTTAAACTTTCGTTCAAAATTTTTTCATTATAATGACTAAATTGATAAATAGTATTACCTGAATTATCTTCAATTTTTTCGATAAAATGTTGTTCAACACGACTCCCCATATTAGCAAATGTACTATAAGCCTCAGTAAGTTCAGACATTCTCATTTCTCCAGTACCTAAAGCTAAAGAAGGATTTGGAGATAATTTACTTTCAATTCCCAATCGATGAGACATATTTACTAAAGTATTTTCTCCTAAAAATAAATGTGTTTTAACAGCGTATACATTATCAGAATAAGAAATAGCAGCACCCATAGTAATTGCCCCATTAGCATAACTTTCATTATAATTACTAGGAGTATAATTTTTTCCATTTGAAAAATTAAAAGTTGTTTTTTCACTAGTAAAACAAGAGGCACTAGTAAATCCATTTTCTAAAGCAGAATAATAAAGAATAGGTTTCATTGTAGAACCAATTTGTCTTTTAGCATTAAGTGCTCTGTTAAATTGACTCTTAGAGTAATCTTTTCCGCCTATCAAAGCAAGAACACTTCCATCATTGGGATTACTCATCATGCCTGCAACTTGCATTTCAGTGCTATTGCTCATATTATCACGTACTGCTTTTTCTAAACTCTCTTGTGCATTAACATCTAAAGTAGTATAAATCTTTAATCCTCCAGATTGTAGAGTTGAATTAGGAATATTAATACTTTCTAACTCATTAATTACAGCATCTCTAAAATAAAGAACATTTTCTAGATTACCTTGATTTGTTTTCCCAATATATTCTAAATGATAATTAACTGCTTCATCCATCTCTTCTTTTTGAATAATTCCTCTACTATACATAGACAAAAGAACTATTTTTTGTCTTTTTTTTGCCTTATTTTCATTAGTAATTGGAGAATAGTTTGAAGGAGATTGAGGAATTCCTGCTAACATAGAAGCCTCTGCTAACGAAAGTGTTTTAGAACTATGCCCAAAATAATACCAACTAGCACTTTCAATTCCATATACACCACCATAATTAATAGTATTTAAATAACCTTCTAATATTTCTTTTTTACTGTAATGAGTTTCTAATTCAGCAGCCAGAATAGCTTCATCTATTTTCCTACTCCATGTTTTATCATAGTTTAAAAATAAATTCCTAGCATACTGTTGAGTAATAGTAGAAGCCCCTTCTTTTAGGCTCCTACTCTGCAAGTTTTTTACAGCAGCTTTAATAATTCTAAAATAGTCAAATCCTAAATGTTGATAAAAATACTTATCTTCCGTAGATAAAGTAGCTTGTATTAGATAAGGACTAATATTATCTAAATTAACCCATTCATCATTATCATTAAAAATCAATTTTTTTTGATTATCATACAAGTAGTAAGATTGAGTCTTATGAATAGATATTTTGGGAGTGATATAACAATAAGTATAAAGAATAATATTAAAACTTAGAAAAAACAAACTAATAATCCCTATTAACTTAAAAAAAATAGAAAAAGCTTTTTTTAATTTCGCCATAAAATAAACCTCTTTTCTAACAAAAAATAAGTATTTTAAATCTTATTTATATTATTAGTAAAAAAAAGATAAATATAAGTTTTATTTTTAAAAAACTTGTGGTATAATGTCTACTGATTAATCACGTAAGGAGGAATTTTTACGAAAACAAGAATTTCTGGTTTCTTAAAAAACGTTACAGATAATGAATTAATTAACATTGATGTTTTAGGAATAAAGCAAAAAAAATCTTTAACTTATCCTCACGAAAAAGACATTTATAAAATTAAAATTTTATCTGAAGACAAATTAGTTATTGAAAGAAACAATGATTTAATCACTAGTACATTAATTTTTGAAAAAGGGAAAAAAACATCTTCTTTGTATTGGATAAAAAAAGAAGATATTACATTGGAAATTAATATAAAAACAAAATACTTAAAAATATCAGATAATCTGATTGATATTGCATATACTATTATCGATTCCAATACTGATTATCAATATAAAATAGAAATGAGTGAATAATAATGAGTATCAAATTCAAATTAACTGAATTAATAAAAAATAGTTTACAAAAACTAAATATAGAAACAGATAATATTATAATAGAAAAACCATCAAAAAAAGAAAATGGAGACTATTCTTCAAATATTGCTTTAACATTGACAAAAAAATTACATAAGTCTCCTTTAGAAATTGCAAATATGATAAAAGATAATATAGAATATGAAAATATAATTAGTGAAATACAGATAGCTAATCCTGGTTTTATTAATTTTTACTTAAAAAAAGAATTTATTCAAAGTTATATCAATAAAATTATTACAGAAAAAAATAATTATGGAAAAAATACAATAGGAAATAATGAAAAGATAAATATTGAGTTTGTAAGTGCTAATCCAACAGGAATTCTTCATATTGGTCATGGTCGTGGAGCAACATATGGAGATAATCTAGCTAGAATCATGAATTTTAGTGGCTATGATGTAACAAAAGAATATTATGTAAATGATGCAGGAAATCAAATGAATAATTTAGGAATATCAATAAAAGAAAGGTATAGAGAATTATGTGGCTATGGATGTAACTTACCAGAAAATGGTTACCATGGAAAAGAAATCATTGATTTAGCAAAAGATATATATAATAAATATGGAAATACAAAATTAGATAGTGACATAGAATTCTTTAGAAAAGAAGGATTAGATAAGCTATTAGACCAAATAAAAAAAGACTTAGACCGCTATCGTGTAAACTTTAACATCTTTACCAGTGAACAATCAATTTATGATAGATGTTTAGTAGAAGATACCTTAAACAAATTAAAACAAAGTGGCAGTTGCTATATAAAAGATGATGCTCTATGGCTAAAAACAACTGATTACGGAGATGAAAAAGATAGAGTATTAATTAAAAGTGATGGGAACTATACTTACTTAACACCAGATATTGCTTATCATACTGATAAAATAAGTAGAGGATATGACAGATTAATTGATGTCCTAGGATCAGATCATCATGGATATATTGCTAGATTAAAAGCAGCATTATCAATGCTAGGTAAAGATAGTAACATTTTAGATATAAAGATTTTACAGATGGTAAGATTAATTAAAGATGGCGAAGAGTTAAAACTAAGTAAAAGAACTGGTAAAACAATAACATTGATGGAATTAGTAGATGAAATAGGAGTAAATGCAACTAGATATTTCTTTTCGTCCCATAGCTTAGATACTTCTATGGATTTAAATATTGATTTAGCATTAAAACAATCAAATGAAAATCCAGTTTATTATATAGAATATGCTAATGCTAGAATATGCTCTATTTTGAAAAAATATCACAGAAAAGCTAACTTACACGATAATTATTTAACATTACAATCTGAAGATACATATAGTATTTTAAATAAATTAATAGAGTTTGAAGATGTAGTAATCTCTTCAGCAAAAAAAGAAGCCCCACACCTAATAGCAAATTATGTTTATGAATTAGCAACTTTATTCCACTCTTTCTATGCCAAAGAACAAATAATAACAGATAATGAGAAAGATACAGAGGAAAAAATTAATTTATTACTAGCAGTACAAATAGTAATTCAAAATGCTCTAGATTTATTAGGAATTATCCCTAGAGAGGAAATGTAGGAGGATTATGATGAAATTAAATAATATACCAAAAAATGAATTAGAGTTATTGTCATATAAAGAAATAGCCAAAATGTACTTAGAAGAAAATAAAGTAACTAAAAATACAGCAGATTTATTTAAAGAAGTTTGTAAACTACTTGATTTATCAGAACAAGAATATGTAGATAAAATAGCAGATTTTTTTGAATCATTAACTACTTCAAAAGAATTTATTTTGTTAGAAGATGGAACATGGGATTTAAAATCAAATCATAAAGTAAAAGTTTCTATTGAAGATTTAGATGATGATTCATCAGAAGAAGTAGAATCAGACTCTAATGAATTAGATGAAGAAGAAATAAATGATATAGACACTATAGATGATGACAATTTTATAGATGATGATACAGATGATGATCTAGCAGATTTAACAATTGTCGACGATGATGAATTAGAAGAATAAATTAAAAGAGGCACTATTTTAAAAGTGCTTTTTTTCTTTATAAGGAAACTACGATTTTTGTGTATAACTGGTAGTTAATCGAATGGGTGCAATTATTTTGCACCCATTTTTAA
>CAKPHZ010000011.1 GCA_934162265.1 uncultured Bacilli bacterium
GAAAAAAATTAACAGCTAACGGTTTTTCTAAAACTGGATACACATTTAATGGATGGAACACAAAAACCGATGGTTCTAGAACAAGCTATTCTAACCAACAATCCGTTAAAAATCTGACTTCTAATAATGATGTCACAATTATCCTTTACGCACAATGGACAAAAAACACATATATCCTTACCTTCAATGGTAATGGTGGTAGTAAATGTAATAGTAAAAATTTAAATTATAATGAACAATTTGGAACATTATGTACTCCAACAAGAACTGGTTATACTTTTAAAGGCTGGTACACACAAGGCAGTGGTGGAACAAAAGTTGCCTCAACAAATAAAATCACGCAAGATACTACTATTTATGCACAATGGACAATAAATACATATACTCTTACCTTCGACAGTAATGGTGGTAGTAAATGTAATAGTAAAAATTTAAATTATAATGAGAAATTTGGAACATTATGTACTTCAACAAAAACTGGTTATACTTTTAAAGGCTGGTACACACAAGGCAGTGGTGGAACAAAAGTTGCCTCAACAAATAAAATCACACAAGATACTACTATTTATGCACAATGGACAAAAAACACATATATCCTTACCTTCAATGGTAATGGTGGTAGTAAATGTAATAGTAAAAATTTAAATTATAATGAGAAATTTGGCACATTATGTACTCCAACAAGAGCTGGTTATCGATTCGATGGATGGTACACAAAAAAAAGCGGTGGAATTAAAGTCAAAACAACAAATAAAATTACAAAAAATACCACTGTCTATGCACATTGGATAGTAAACATTTGTACAATTCATTTTAGTGCAAATGATGGAACTTTCAAAAAAGATGTTGCTACCACAATAACAAAAAAATCTACTGATAAATCTTTTAATATGTGGAATGCAAATGGTGGAACTTTTGGTGCAACTCGTCCAGGATATCACACAGTGGATGGAAGAGATTGGATTAGCAGTGATAATAGAACATTTAACGAAGATAATAATTATACTGTGAAACAATTGTGTCCAGACATAGACACAAAAAATCAAACAATAAATTTGAAAGTCAATTGGTATAGTCAATTATATTATTTTTGTAGAAACGGAAATACTTGCCGTAATAATACCACTAGTACAAGAGAAGAACACTGCGTTAAAACCATATATAGCACAAACGAAAATCCACAAAGCATAACAATAATTAATACTGCAACATCTCCAAGTGGAGGTTTATATTATATTGATCACGAGGGATACTACATCTGGAACGGGTGCTTAAAAACAACTAAAGATGCAGCTAGAACAGATTGCCCAAGAGAATGCATATAATCATATAATTATATTACATATTGAAAGGAATAAAGATGAAAAGCGAGAAAAGGCTAAAATTATTTTTGATATTCTTAATTACTATAACACTACTATATATAATTTTTCTTATAAATCAAAATAATAACAAAACATCAAAAACAATACCAATAGAAGATGTTTTCTCCATCAAAGAAGAAAATTTAAACCATTGTAAAATTGAAAATGACGAAAATTGTAAATATAATAATAATACCTATAAGTATATAACCCTTAAAAAAACATATAAAAACTTACAACCAGTTATAACTTCATTAAACCAAATAATCACTCAAAAAAAAGAAAAAACTATAAAATCTGACTTAAATAGTAGTGACTGTGATACAGTTAAAAATACTTATATTTATAGAGAGCTAAATATTTTGGATGAGTATTTTTACAGCTCAAATAATATTATTGGGATAGCTTATAAATTTAATAGTCTTGATATATGTACAAATCAAAAAGAAAAGTCATTATTTAATTCATACATTTATGATACAAAAAAAGATAAAATTTTAACAAATGATGAAATCTTAAAATTATATCACATAAAAGAAGAAGACATTGAACAATCAATTACTAACAACATTTCTTATTGGAACCAAGCTTCATCTACTAATTATACAATACAAGATATAAATAAAAATTATAAATTGTATTTATCACAAGAAGGAAAAATTGAAGTATTTTATACTCTACAAAAAGAAAATACAACGTATAGTGCTCTCATTTCAAATTAATTTAACAATAGTAATTTAACGAATTAAAAAAATAAATTTTAAAAACTTTAAGTATGTAAGAATAGTATCTAATTTTGATACTATTCTTAATTTTTTGTACTCCAATTTTCAAAGTATACATTTTTTTAAATAGCTAATTTTATTGATTTGCATTACTATAAACTCTTCCCTGCTTTATCTCAATATCCTTATAATATAAAAGTTCAGAAACCGTAACAAACTGATACCCTTCATCTAAAAGCTTAGGAATAATTAAATCTAAACTATTTGCCGTAGCCCGATAAATATCATGCATTAAAATAATATCTCCATCACTAACATCCTTCATTACCCTTTTATAAATATTTTTAGAACTATGATATTTCCAATCTAAAGTATCAATATTCCAAATAATAATTGGTCGATCTAAAACATTTTGAATCCTCTTATTATAAGTTCCATAACTAGGTCTTATTAAAGTTGGATACCGACCAATAATAGAAAAAACAGAATCATCAACTATCTTTATCTCTTTTTTTATCTCCTCATTTTTTAATTTTGTAAGCAACTTATGACTATACATATGATTCCCTATCTCCATATTCAAATTACTCATCCTTTGAATAATATCTTCATGATGAGCAATATTACACCCTAAAAGAAAGAAAGTCGCCTTAACCTGATATTTTTCCAAAATATCTAAAACTTTATTTGTATTATAATTAGGACCATCATCAAAAGTAAGAGCAATCATTGGCTTATTCATTTGAATAAGTCTTTGATAAAAATTATCATATGTCTTCATAGTAGGTTTAGTCATAAATACCTTAACTACTTTATCTTTCTCTAAATCTAATACAAATTCCTTAACATTCTCCCTAATAACAACACCATTCTCTTCATAAATATAAAATAGTAAATGAACTAATTTCTCATCTTCAAGATAATTATAATCATAATCAATAAATAAAGAATGATTATCTTCTCCAAGATAAAAATTCAAATATTGATAAATATATTGATCAATCTCTTTCTTATGAAAATAAGGATATTCTATATAAGTATTTTCATTTAATTGTAACTTTTTATTCAAAAATTGTTCTTTCTGTTCATAAAAATACAATAACATCAAAATAAAAAGTGTCGATACCAACAAAAGAAAAAGATCTCTTTTCATCAAATATCACCTACTTTAGCGTATTCTAAAAATTTCTATATATTAACAAAATTATTCGACATTTCTCCCATAATTTAGTTGTATACTGAATTTAGTTGAAAGGAAGGTGATGCTTATCGAGATAAAAATAGTCGGTTCTAACTGTTCAACCGGGAAACGTCTAAAAAACATGATTTTACAAGTAAGTAAAAAATTGAACAAAGATGTTCAAATCGAAGAATTAAATCATGCTACCGACAAAAAGAACTATAACGTTAGTATGATTCCTGCATTAGTAATCAACGATAAAATTATTAGTCAAGGAAAAATACTAAGTGATAAAGAAATAAAAAGATTAATTGTAAGTAATGTTACAAACTAATAGACACCTCTAAAAATATTAGTTACTACTCCTAAAAAACCAATTAGGTTCACTCCCCTAATTGGTTTTATTTATTTTCTCTAAAAATTCTTTCTCATTCCAAATTTCAATATTTAAATCCACTGCTTTATTATATTTACTACCAGGATTATCTCCCACTACAACAACAGAAGTCTTCTTTGTTACAGAAGAAGTTGTTTTTCCACCTCTTTCTTCAATCAAATGGCTTGCCTCATCCCTAGTAATCTGACTTAAAGTTCCCGTTAAAACAAAAGTCTTATTTAAAAAATCATCATCTAAAATCATATCAGAAGATAAGTATTCCATATTTACCCCATATTGCTTTAATTTTTCTATCAATTGCTGATTAACTTCTTGCTGAAAATAATCTACTACATTACAAGCAATAATAGGACCAATGTCAGGAATCACAGTCAAGTCATCAATTGTTGCCTTCATCAAGTTATCTAAATGAGAAAATCTCTGACTAAGTATTTTAGCCGTCTTATTCCCAACTTGTTTAATTCCCAAGCCAAATAATAACTTTTCCAAACTATTTTTCTTACTATTTTCAATATTTTGAAATAATTTATCTACTGATTTCTTCCCATATCCTTCTAACTGTTCTAATTCTTTTTCATAATTTTTTAATAAATAAATATCACTAATATCTTTAATATATCCATAATTATACAAATCCTCCATAATCGCATCTCCTAAACCTTCAATATTCATTGCATCTTTACTAGCAAAATGAATTAAACTCTCAACATGACGAGCAGGACAATGTACATTAGGACAAAAATAATCTGCTTCAGATTCTTTACGAATAATTTTACTTCCACATATCGGACAATTTTCTATCATATGAAAAGGCTTCTCCGTACCAGTTCTTCTTTCAATCAAAGGTTCTCCAACTGCAGGAATAACATCACCAGCCTTATAAATAGAAACAATATCCCCAATACGAATATCTTTATGAATGATATTATCTTCATTATGAAGTGTCGCTTTCTTAATTGTTGATCCTTGAACAATAACAGGCTCTAATATTGCATTAGGAGTAATCTGACCAGTCCTACCAACCGTAAACAAAATATCAATTAATCTCGTATAAACAGTCTTAGCAGGAAATTTATACGCAATACACCATCTTGGATACTTAGAAGTAGAACCTAATTTCTTTTGAGTAGCAAGATCGTTAACTTTCACAACAATTCCATCAATATCATAAGGCAAACTATCTCTTAGCCTTCCTTTTTCTTGAATAAAATTCATAATCTCATCAATATTCTTAACCACTCGATTATTAGGATTTGTCCTAAATCCCAAGCTCTTCATAAAATTTAAAGCTTCTTCATGAGTCTTAAGTCCATAATCTTCAGGATTAGGCAAATGATAAATAAAACACTCCAATTTTCTCTTAGCCACTTCCCTACTATCAAGTAATTTAATCGAACCAGAAGCTGCATTTCGACAATTCTGAAGAAGAGGTTTATTTTCTTTTTCCCTTTCTAAATTAATTTTTTTCAATGTATCTCGACTCATATAAATTTCCCCACGTACCTCAATAGTAACATTTTTCTTTAACTTAAGTGGTAAACTTTTAATAGTCTTAACATTATTAGTAATATCATCCCCAACACTACCATTTCCTCTTGTAGCCGCCCGAACCAACACCCCATTTTCATAATAAGCAGAAACCGATAGTCCATCAATCTTAAGTTCACAAACATATTCTGGATGATATCCTTCCCTTCGAATCCTTTTCTCAAAATTAATTATCTCTTCTTCATTAAATACATCTTCAATAGAAAGCATAGGAATACGATGCGTAACCTTCTCAAACCCTTCTAAAACATTTCCCCCTACTCTCTGCGTCGGACTATCACTTCTCTTATAAACAGGATATTCCATCTCTAGTTCAGTCAATTCTTTTAAATATTTATCAAATTCCTGATCCGTAATAATTGATCTATCTTCAATATAATAATGATAATTTGCATCATTTAATAAATCCGTTAATTCATTTATTCTAGTCTTTATCTCCATATATTTATCACTCTTTCTATTATTATTTTATCAAATATTTTTAATGTTAGTAAAAAATTTACTATTAGAATACTAAAATACTTCTCTATATTTTTCCTGATTTTCTATATTAATCCTAATAATGATAAGCGTCCCAAATAAAATTATCAGCATATTCCTGATATTTAAAATATTCCTGATAACTATAAATAGTATATCCCAATAAGTAATTTTTTTGATAAAATCGACAAATAATTGGATCCTTCAATAAAAACAAATCTACTACCAAAAAATCAAAACGAAAGAGATTAAATTTTAAAATAAGTTTTAAAAAAGAATAATTTGGCAAATAACGATTTAAAAGATAACCAAACTTAAAAGGAGAACGATATCTTTTTAAATAGTAAAAAGGACAAAGATAAAAACTCATCAAATAAACTTCTCCTTGATAATTCTTTAACAAATTAATTAGATTTCTAATAAAATATTTCATCCTCTTATCCCACTTTATTTCAATCAATAAAGTTACCTTTCCCTTCACCAATTCAAGCACTTCACTTAATAACGGAATACATGAATAACATTTATTAATTTCTTCATAGTCAAGAAAAGAAATATACTTATTCACGCCAAAAATCCTTTTCAAACTTTCATCATGAAAAACCACAATTTTTTTATCTTTTGTAAATTGAATATCTAACTCAATCGCATATCCCCTTTTCACTGCTTCTAGAAAAGCAGGAATAGTATTTTCTAAGTATTTTTCATGCACTCCTCGATGAGCAATCTTTTTCTCTTTAATATATCTTTCTTTCTCCATACAATATCACATTATACTATATAAAAATTTTCTCTAAATATACAAAAAAAGATTGATTTTCCTAAGTCTTTATGATAAAATATTAATTGTCATGGCGGATGTGGTGAAGGGGTTAACACATTGGATTGTGGTTCCAACATGCGTGGGTTCGAGTCCCACCATCCGTCCCATGTAGATATTTACCCTTGTTTATCAAGGGTTTTTTTGTGGAATAAATCAAGCAAATTCATGTCAAAAAAAGACAACAGCTACTTTTCTAGTACTTTTGTCTTTTTTAATGTATTTTCATTACTCTTATCAAGTATAATTCCTTGATATTTAGTAAAGTTATTTTTATTTTTCTTAATTCTATCTCTTTCAATATTATATTCATTAATTTTTTGTTCACAACTTTTATATTGCTCACAAAATGCTAAATTTTTCTTATTTACTTTATAATTTGCTGCTTCTGTTGCCTTCATAATACCAAATGTTCCTGCAACACCAAATACAGTAATTCCAAAACCTGTTGCTAATCCCATTCCAACAGCATTAATAGATAGACAAGCAAGCACAAATCCTGACATTGCTACTCCTAAAAATAACGCTGCATCCATGCAAATCTTTTTAAAATTGTTATTTTTTGGAGAATAAAGTTTTGATTTCTTCTCCAAATATTTTGATTGATTACAAGCTAACCACTCTCTTAAATCTTGAAAATAATTTTCTTTCAACTTATTAAGTTGCCTTTTAGGTACCATCTGGGGTTGCTTCTCACGACCTTTAATATCATATTCATATCGCAAGTAATGATGAATATGGTCTTCTCTCGAAACAGCCTCTACTTTACTAATAGAACCAGCTTTACCATAAAAAGGTATTTGAAAAACCATTTCTTTCATAATATTCCCCCCTTAATTAACTAAATTATAATATAAAATCAAAAAAAAAGCAATTTAATTAACTTTAGATTAATTTTTGCTTTTTTCCTTATTTTTTTCAACTATAATTTTTTGTAATATTTTAATTTTCCATTTAATTTTCCTTCGATATTCATAATGACTTTTCGGAATATTAGGATAAAATGATTTCAGTTTCTTTAAATCATCCTGTACTTTTTCTTGAAAAAGAGAAGATTTTTCTTTTCTTAAACAAGGGCCTAAATAAATATCTTTTTTTGAATATATTCGAAATCCTTTTTTAAAAACAATAACTGTATAAATAATTCCAGCATCTTTTACTAATTTTTCTTCTTGAATAAAATAGCCTAGCCTAACAACTTTAGAACGTAAAAAGTCCAAATCATTATTACTCTGCAAAATTAAAGTATTGACTTTTTTTAATTTTTTATATCCTTGATAAAGAATACCAACAATAGTATGAGAACCCATACCAGAAATAATAATTGTTGTATCATCTAAAATAGAAAGATTTTCAAGACCATTACTTTGAATAATAGAAATTCTATCTTGTAAATGAAATTTTTGAATATTACATTTAGCATTCTTTAAAGCATTTTCATTAATATCACTAGCAACAATTTTTGCATTTGGATATTTTTTAGCAAGTTCTATCGATAAAAAACCATGATCACAACCAATATCAATAAATGTATAATTTTCTTCTATTAAATCACTAATTTTTTGTAGCCTAGAAGATAACTTAGTCATTCAAAAAATCCTTTAATTTTCTACTTCTAGAAGGATGTCTTAATTTTCGTAGTGCTTTAGCCTCAATTTGACGAATTCTCTCTCTAGTAACCCCAAACATCTGTCCTACTTCTTCTAGAGTTTTACAAGAACCATCATCTAATCCAAATCTAAGTCTTAATACTTGTTCTTCTCTTTCAGTTAAAGTAAGTAAAACATCACTAATTTCATCTTTTAATAGCTCATGAATTGTATATTCTTCAGGAGACATACTTCTTTCATCTTTAACAAAATCTCCTAAATGAGAATCATCTTCTTCCCCAATTGGTGTTTCTAACGAAACAGGATCTTGGGCAATTTTAATTACTTCTCTAATTTTATCTACAGGCATTCCCATTTTTTTAGCAAGTTCTTCATCTGTTGGTTCACGATTTAATTCTAATGTTAATTGTCTTTGATAACGTGATAACTTATTAATTGTTTCTACCATATGTACTGGAACACGAATTGTTCTTGCTTGATCAGCAATCGCTCTAGTAATTGCTTGTCTAATCCACCATGTTGCATAAGTAGAAAATTTATATCCCTTATTGGCATCAAATTTTTCAACTGCTTTCATCAAACCAATATTTCCTTCTTGAATTAAATCCAAAAATAACATTCCTCTTCCAACATATCTTTTAGCAATACTAACAACCAAACGTAAGTTAGACTCTGCTAAAATATTTTTAGCTTCCTCATCACCAGCAGCAATTCTTTCAGATAATTTAGTTTCTTCTTCCAAAGATAGCAAACTAATTCGACCAATTTCTTTTAAATACATTCGAACTGGATCATTAATAGATAAATCCTTAGCAATATTATCATCTTTTAAGATATCCTCAATATCTCCACCAGCATCTCCCTCTTCAGCAGCACCAACTTCAGATTCATCATTAACAATCTCTATTCCCGATTCAATCAAAGAATTATATAAATCATCTAAAGAATCACTATCTAAATCTAATCCCTTTAAACCATTAGCAAGTTCTTCATAAGTAATAAAACCTTTCTCTTTACCTTTCTTAATTAAATCTTCTTTTCTCTGTTCAAATGTCTTTATTTCCTCAATCATTCTCTTTCACTCCTCTTATTTTCATCATTTCACTGATAATCAAAGCTTGCTTCATAGGGTCTGTTTCTTTTTGTAAATCTACCTTTAACTTATCAATAATATTTTTTTTATAATAATAATTAATACACTTTATATAATCATCAATTTCCTCTTCTGTATACTCCCGTTTTAAATTTAAAGAAAATATTCCTTCAAAAGTATCAAAAACATTAGTCTTTGTTGATAAATAAGTACTAAAATCAGCAATAATAACCTGACCATACTCATGATAATAATAAATAATCTCATTAAAAAGTCTTCTCTTTTTATCATCTAATATCATTGAAACATTCGCTAAAGCCTTTTCGGCTACATCAGGGGATTCAATCATGTAGTATAACAAATTATCTACCGCTTGTCCATACTGATTAGAACATTTATTAACTATTTTAGGTAATTTAACAGTATCAGTTCTAATGTTATTCTTCTTACATTCTAAATAGCGGTAATTTAAAGTTTGATATTCAATATTAAACCTTGTTGATAATTTCTTTAAAGTAAGTTCAACTAAAATATCATCCTTCTCTTTTAATAATTCATGAATAATTTGATCTAAATAAGTACTAGTTTCTTGAATATCATTTAAATTCTTTTTCTCCCCTAAAATACTCATTTTAAAATCAATAACATTTAGAGGATTTTTAATTTTTTCTAAAAAAGCTTCTTTTCCTCTTTTTAAAATAAAATCATCAGGATCTTTTTCTTCTAGACGAATAATCTTTGTATCAAGTCCTGCTTCTTCCAATAAAGGAATAGCATGGACAGTCGCCATCTTCCCAGCTTCATCTCCATCAAAACAAAGAATAACATGTTTAGTAATTTTCTTTAAAATCTGAATATGATTTTTAGTAAGAGATGTTCCCATTGGAGCAACGCAATGATTAACCCCAATAGTAGAAGCCCGAATAACATCAAAATAACCTTCCATAATAATGATACTATCCTCTTTACTCAAATTCTGATGAGCGCGATGATAATTATATAAAATATTTCCTTTATCAAATATTTTTGTTGCCTTTGTATTAACGTATTTACTACTATCCTTAGTTTGATAAATCCTTGCCCCAAAACCAATAGGATTTCCATATAAATCATGAATAGGAATCATAATTCGATCATTAAAAACATCTTTTTCTGAAGTACTAGTCAACCCTAAATCAATTAAAGTATTTAAATCATATTGATTTAATAGAAAAGGCGTTAAAGGTTGTTTAGAAATAGATACTCCTAATTCAAATTTCTTTATCGTCTCCCGATCAATTTTTCTCTCCTGTAAATAGAAAATAGCATTTTCTCCCAAAACACTATTAATATTATTTTGATAATACTTAACTGCAAGTGACATAACCTCATAATTCTTTAGATTTGGATCTATCCTCTCTACACTACGTACCTCATATCCATCTTCTTGTGCCAACTTATTAATAGCTTCTCCATAAGTAATATTTTCTATTCCCGCAATAAAATTAAAAACATTACCAGCCTTTTTACAAACAAAGCATTGAAACATATCTAATCTAGTAGATACCGACATAGATGGATGATTATCTGCATGAAAAGGACAAAGTCCCCAATAATCCTCTCCTTTTTTTGTTAAGGGAATGTATCTCTCTACAATTTCTTTAATAGGATGTTTTCTTCTAATCGCTTTTATAGTTTCTTCATCAATATAAGCCATGACACCACCCTCTAATATTAATATTCTACATAAATTCTAAAATTCCTTTTTTTATCACAAATTTTTTCTCTTTTTTTCACCATTTGACACTTTTTTGACACATAAAATACTGATCAGTACTTTAGTGAATAAACATACAATCTCCAAAAGAAAAGAATTGATACTTTTTCAAAACAGCTTCTTTGTAAGCATTTAAAATAATTTCTTTTGAACTAAAAGCAGAAACTAACATAACTAAAGTAGACTTAGGCAAATGAAAATTAGTAATTAAACCATCAATCGCCTCATATTGAAACCCTGGATAAATAAAAATATTTGTCCAACCAGAACATTCTCTAAATTCATGATACTTTTTCATAATGGTCTCTAATGTCCTCGTTGTAGTTGTTCCAACAGCAATAATTCTTCTTCCTTCTTCTTTAGCCTGATTTAATTGCATAGCAACTTCTTTGGACATACTATAAAATTCACTATGCATAGTATGTTTAGTCACATCCTCTACACTAACAGGTCTAAAAGTACCAAGACCAACATGTAAAGTAATATAACAAATATGTACCCCTTTTTCTTCTATTTTCTTTAATAATTCTTTAGTAAAATGTAACCCAGCAGTAGGCGCTGCAGCACTACCTATATTTTTAGCATAAACAGTTTGATAGCGATCTTTATCTTCTAATTGTTCACGAATATAAGGAGGAAGAGGCATAGTACCTAACTTATCTAAGATTTCATAAAAAACACCTTCATATAAAAATTCAAAATGTCGTATTCCCTCTTCTCCTACAAAAATACATTTAGCTTTTAATAAACCATCTCCAAAATCAATCATTGTACCAACTTTTACTCTTTTAGCAGGCTTTACTAAACATTCCCAATTATCTTTCTCTAAATTTTTTAAAAGTAAAACTTCCGCATGAGCATTTGTTTCTTCTTTCATTCCAAATAACCTAGCAGGTAAAACCTTAGTATCATTTAATACTAAAGTATCCCCTTCTTTTAAATAATCAATAATATCTGAAAATACTTTATGTTCTAACTCCCCTGTTTTTCTATCTAACACCATCATTTTGCATTTATCCCTTTTTTCACTTGGATGTTGGGCAATTAACTCCTCTGGCAAGTTATAGTCAAAATCATCTGTCCTCATTCTCTTCACTTCCCTTTTTTAAATACCATAGTATTATAACATAAGAAAGAAGAAAAGTGTATGAAAACTCATCATGATTTTTAACTTTTTAGCCTAAAAAATCCTAACAAGATAAAACCACACCTAAACTTTAGATGTGATTTTTTTACCCTTAATATGAATGAAACTTGTTTATCAATAAAGACATTAATCTTTTTAATCTATATGTAGCAGAAAGTAAATAGGTGTTATTTTTTTTAGCCTTTGATAGAAAAAAAGCAAAAATAACAATATCATAAAAGAAATAATTAAAAATGTTTTTAAAATAAACACCAAAGAAATAAAACTTAGTTGTAACGAAAAAAGAAAATTGATAATCATTACGAATAACAAATAAAATAAGGTTGCTAATAAAACAACAAAGAAATAAACTATAAATAATATAATTCCAAAATATTTAATGATTGAAACATTAGTAAATCCTAATAGTTTATATAAAGATATTTCTTTTTTCTCATTTAAAAATATTTTCAAAATATTTATCAATATCATTAAAAACACAAAAATATTAATAATAACAGTAGTAATATTCAAAAATTTTTGGAAGAAGATGAGAATATTATTTTTATCATTTAAAGCTTGATTGATTTCTATATTTGCATAAATTCTCTCATTTTTCTTCATAAATTCTTCTAAGAAATCATATCTTTTTAAAACAATTTTATATGTTTGCTCATTTAATGGTTCTATTTTTTCTACTAAACTTATATCTAAATTTTTTTCTTAATATCCTTCCTTTAATACAATTGTTATGGTTCTGTTATCAATAGTATTTTTATTTTTAAATAATTTATAAGATTTTTTAATATTTTCTAATTCTAACATACTACTTTATCCTCCTACTAATTTTAAAGAGCAGTTTTTACTTCTTGTTAGTATGACAAAATTTAATTATTATTCTTTTCTTCAAATATTGTTTATTCTAATGAAGTATTTTATGAAAATAATACTTCATTTTAATTTTTCTTGATGTAAATCATTTAGGAAGAAATTCATTCTTTTCTTGATTTAAGTATCTTTTTAGCAAAAATGTCATAAAGTAAGGAAAGGTATAGAACTTTCCATTAAAGCCAATATTTTTATTGCACAATTTAATTCCATAATGAATATCTTTATACCTGCTGTTTTCCATAAAATGATTTAGGGAAACAGTAGAATTATCATTTGCTTTTACTTCTACTGGGATTAAGGAATCTTTATCTCGAATAAAAAAGTCCATTTCTAATGTTCCTTTCTCATTACGATAAAAATAAAGATGATAGCCTTGTTTTACTAACATATCGGCAATTACATTTTCATAAATGGCTCCTTTATAAGTATTAAAATTTTGATTTTTTCTTAAATCATCTTGTGCTTCTTCATCAAGAGATGCAATTAAAAGTCCAGTATCTCCAAAATAAATACGATAATTATTAGGATTATAATTTCCTTTTAGAGGAAGGCTTAACTGACTTAAACAATAGCAAATATTTACTATTCCTGCTCTATCTAACCAATTAAGAACTCCTATGTATTCTCTATTCCTAGCACCATTTTGAATTTTAGTAATTTGAAACTTTTTATTTTCATTTCCTAAAAATACAGGAATATTTTGATATACTGTTAAAATTTTACTTTGATCTAAACCAGTAGCATACTTTGTAATATCTTCCTCATAATCAAGAAGGATTTGCTGTTGCATTTTTAGTACACCACTAAAATTTTTATTCTTGATATAACTATTGACAATAGCAGGCATTCCTCCTACTACCATATAATCTCTGAAGTTTTCTAGCATTACATTATACATGGTTTCTGATAAAGGTTTTAGCTCAATCATATGTTTAAATATATCCTCTATTACATTTTCATGATATCCTTTTGCCCATAAAAATTCTTCAAAATCCATAGAATGGAGAGTGTAATCTTCTTTATTTCCCACACTGTTTGATTCTATTTTTTGATAATTGATTCCCATAAGAGAACCTGAGCAAATGACATCATATCTCCCATCTTCTCTAAATGCTTTTAGTGCTGTTGCTACACTGACACAATCTTGCATTTCATCAAAAAAGATTAATGTTTCGTAAGGAATAATTTCTAGTTGTGGTTGTCTAAGTGTAATTTCTTTCATGATTTCATCAACATTAAATGAATGTTCAAAAATTGTTTTCATTTCTTTTTGAAAAATAAAATTAATTTCAATAAATACTTTATAATTATTCTCTCCAAAAAAGCGAATTGCATTTGTTTTTCCGATTTGTCTTGCACCTTTTATAATTAAAGGAAGTCGGTCTGGATTGCTTTTCCAGTCTAATAAAAATTGATCAACTTTTCTTCTTAGTCGTTCCATTGTTCCACCTCAAAACCATGTTATCACATTTTTCCAGTTATTTCAATCACTAAAAATCACATTTTTCCGACAATTTTGTCCCTGTAAAATAACATTTTTCCAATGATTATTCCTAGTGTTTGTCATTCTCAATATCTTCAAGTCTAACACTAACTAACTTACTAACCCCAGACTCTTGCATAGTAATTCCATATAAAGTATTAGCAAACTCCATTGTCTTCTTCTTATGGGTAATTAAAATAAACTGTGTTTTATCACGATATTCATTAAGATAATGACCAAAACTTTCGACATTAGCATCATCTAAAGCAGCTTCTACTTCATCTAATAAACAAAAAGGAACAGGTCTTACATTTAATATAGCAAATAATAAAGAAATAGCCGTAAAAGTCTTTTCTCCCCCACTAAGAAGAGTAATACTTTTCAAATTTTTTCCTGATGGGATAGCTTCAATTTCAATTCCTGTTTCTAATAAATTATCAGGATCAGTTAAAACTAACTCAGCTTCTCCTCCACGAAACATTTGTCTAAATACTTTTTTAAATTCTATTCTTACACTTTCAAAAGTAGTTTTGAATTTTTCTTTCATTACAGTATCCATTTCTTTCATAATTTCTAAAAGAGTAGCTTCTGCTTGTTTTAAGTCTTGTCTTTGATGATCTAAAAATTCATACCTTTCTTTGACTTTCTTAAATTCTTCTATAGCATCAACATTAACATAACCAATTGATTTAATTTCATTTTTTAAATTTTTAACTTTCTCTCTAGCAATATCTTCAGGAATATCTAACTGATAATGATTAACCGCAGCTTCATAAGTTAAATTATATTCTTCTCCTAAAGAAACTAATAAATTATCTAGTTTAATATTTAGCGTATTTCTTCTAATTTCTAATTCTTTCAAAGACTTTTCTTTTTGCGAAATATTAGAACTATCTTGTTTAGATAATCCTTCTATTTCTAAAATATCAGACGCTAATTTTTTCTTTTCTTCTGTTAATGAATTAACATTCCTAACGATATTATCTTTAGATGAAATAGCACTATAATACATCTCTAACATTCTCTCAAGTTCTGTATCACTACTATTTTTAGAAATAACATCAATATTTTTCATTTCTCTTTCAATTTCTTCTTTTTCTTCTTTTAATTCATTAGATAAATTTTCTTTTCTTCTCCTCTCTTCTTCTAAAGAAAGAAGCTGATTCTTTTCTTCTAATAAAGTAACATTAGTACTTTCTAATAAAGTATTTTTTTCTTCTAACTTTTCTTGGATATCTTTTGCTTTTTCTTTTAAGTGTTCAAGTTCTAGTTTACTAGTTTCTAGTTCATATTTTTCTTTGATAACATTATTTCCAACAGAATTACTTCCTCCAGTAATAGAACCACCTATATTAATGACTTGACCATCTAAAGTAACAATTTTATAACGATTAAAAATACTTCGACTGATATTTGTTGCATGATTTAAATCATCAACAATTAAAATATTTCCTAGTAAATGAGAAACAATACTTTGATAAATAGAATCATACTTTACTAAAGAAGAAGCAACATCAACAAATCCTTCTTGATTTTTAACTTTATCTAAAGTAACGCTGTCAATATTTCTTGGTTTAATATTATCCATTGGCAAAAAAGTAGCTCGACCTAATTGATTATCTTTTAAGTAAGAAACCATTCTTTTAGCATTCTCAGTAGAGTCTACTACTAAATGATTAACACTTCCAGCTAGGGCTGTTGTAATTGCCGTAACATATTCATCTTGAATAGAAAGAAGTTTTCCGACAATGTGATAAGCACCTAAAAGTCTAGGGTTATCTAAGATACTTTTAATTGATTTAGGAACTTGACCATTTCTTTCAATACTATTTTCTAAATGTTCAATCTTTAATTTTAATTGATAGCACTCCCGATCATTTTTTTCTAATATTTCTTTTAATTTATTTTTATCTTCACTTGCTTTATTATATTGTTTTTCTATTTTTCTAATCGTTTCTTGTTGTATTTTATTATCATTTACTAATTTTTGAATATCTTGTTCTTCTTCTTGATACTTTGTATTTATTTTTAGTAAATTTTCTTTTAATAAAAGTAAACGTTCTTCTTCTTGATTTCCCTGTTCTTCACTATATTGTTTTCTCATCTTTAAAAGCCGAATATCAGCATTAATCTTCTCAATACTTTTCGTAATTTCTAATAAAGTATTTTGTTCTTGATTTATCTTGATTTCAATATTTTTAACTTCATCTTTTTTCGTTAACAAGTCAATATCATAGCTAGAATGCGTATTAGATAGACTTACTACTTCATCATTTAAGGTATTAATTTTTTCTTCTAATGTTTTGATTTCATGATTAAACTTCGTAATATCAGATGCCATTAAAGCAATACTCAAATTAGAAAGGACATCTTTTACTTCTAAATATTTTGTTGCATCTTTACTTTGCTTTTCTAAAGGGGTTAAATTATTTTCAAGTTCCCTTAAAATATCTTCAACGCGATTCATATTTAAATTGGTTCGTTCTAACTTTTTGACTGCTTCTTCTTTTCTTTTTTTATACTTCATTACCCCAGCAGCACTTTCAAAAACAGCTCTCCTATCCCCAGGTTTAGTCGATAAAATCTCATCAATCTTACCTTGAGAAATAATATTAAAACTCTCCTTATCAGCCCCAGTATCTACTAAAAGATTGGTAATATCTTTCAATCGACATTTCTCATTATTTAGATAATATTCATTTTCCCCGCTTCGATACATTACCCTTTTAACAGAAACCTCAGTATACTGAATGGGCAAATAAAAATCACTATTATCAAAAATCAAAGTAACCATAGCACTATTTAAAGGCTTTCTACTTTTACTTCCTGAAAAAATAACATCAGTAGAAGTATCTCCTCTTAAAGACTTAATAGACTGTTCTCCTAAAACCCATCTTACCGCATCGACAACATTCGATTTACCACTTCCATTAGGCCCAACAATCCCATTAATATTCTTTTCAAAATTAATTTCTATTTTATCAGCAAAAGACTTAAATCCATAAGCTTTCATACACTTTAAATACATCTCTATCACTCTCTTACATCTTGTTTTAGTATATCGTATTTTTATACTCTTTACAAGTTAGTTATCTATAAGTAAATTAACTTAATTCTATAAAAGATAATAAAAAAATAATACTGATTAAGACTTTATCTTTTAACCAATATTATTTCTATAATAAAATTTTAATCTTTAATAGAAGAACAAATATTTTTCAGTTGAATTGCTACTTCCTTAGGAACCAAAAGAGCTAACTCTTCTACACTAGCAGATTCTATATTAGAAATTGTACGATATTTTTTCAATAACTTATTCTTACGAACTTCTCCAATACCAGAAACACTATCTAAAACGCTCGTCAAAGAACCCTTACTACGAATTTGACGATGATAATGAATCGTAAAATTATGTACCTCATCTTGCATCTTAGTTAATAAAAGAAACAAACTACTCTTTTTATCAACAGAAATAATCGAAATAGGATCCCCTCCGATCAATTCAGAGGTATGATGTTTATCATTCTTTTTTAATCCAACAACAGGAATATCCAAACTAAGAGAATCAATAACTTCTCTTGCTACATTTAATTGTCCCAAACCACCATCAACAATAATCAAATCTGGTCTAGATAAATGATCTTTCAAAACGCGAAAATATCTTCGATAAATAACTTCTCTCATTGTCCCATAATCATCATTTACATCTTTCGTAATTTTAAATTTACGATACTCACTCTTAGCAGGCTTACCATCGATAAATACCACCATACCAGAAACATTAAAATTACCAAACAAATTAGAGTTATCAAAAATCTCTATCCTACTAGCAGAATCTATTTCTAAAAGATTAGCAAGTTCACGAATAGCACCAAGCGTCTTTTCTTCATTTCTCTCTACTAAAGTAATTTGTTCATTTAAATAATTTTTAGCATTTTCACAAGATAACTCTAACATTTTTTTCTTCTTACCTCTAAGAGGCGTAAAAAATGTTAAAGAAAAAGCACGAGATAATACTTCACTATTCACTATCTCTGGAACAATAACTTCATATGGATGAATATTATGCTTATCGTAAAATCTTGAAAGATAAGTCATCAATTCCTCCTCTAAAGTATCAATCATAGGAAATAAATCATTCTTTCTATCTAATAACTTTCCACCACGAATAAACAATATACAAACAGATAAATAACCATTTTTAGAATAATAACCAACAATATCCCGATCATAATGATCATCCAACTCTACCTTCTGTTTCTCTAAAGTAATCAAAATATAATCTAATAATTCTTTATATTCCTTAGCCTTTTCAAACTGCAACTTTTCTGCATAAAAATTCATCTTATCCATTAACTTCTCATGAAGTATTTTATAATTACCATTCAAAAAAGAAACAATCTCACTCTTCATCTTCTCCAAAACTTCTGGATCAACAGCTTTCTCACAATATCCTAAACACTCATGAATATGATAATACAAGCACACCTTCTTAGGATAATTTTGACACTTCCTAAGAGGATAAACTCGATTCAACATATCTACTACTTTTCTAGCAGCAGTAACATTAGGATAAGGTCCAAATAACTTCCTATCTCTTCTTTTCTTAATATTAGGATTTCGAACAACCAACAAACGAAATGCCTTCTCATTAGTCACCTCAATATAAGGATAACTCTTATCATCCCTTAAAAGAATATTATACTTAGGATCATATTTCTTAATTAAATTAATCTCTAACAGCAATGCCTCTAACTCAGAAGAAGTTAAAATATATTCAAAATCAACAATATCTCTAACTAACATTGCTGTCTTTCCCGTATGACTAGACTTAAAATAAGAACTAAGACGATTCTTTAAATTTTTCGATTTCCCTACATAAATAATAACATCATTTTTATCATGCATTAAATAGCACCCTGGTGAATGGGGAACAAGTTTTAATTTCTCATCAATCATCTGTCTCTCTCCAAACTTCATACCAAGATTTTAATTTACCAATACTAGAGGAAGTAAGATTTTTAATAAACTGCCAAGTTAAAGAACCACTTTTCTTTAACTCAGAAATTCCTTCTTTAGCCGTTGCACAACTTTCCTCATTTTCTTGACATACCTTTGCTGCTAAATCAAAATAAGAAACAATAACCTTCTCCCGAAATTTATCATAAACAAAAGAAGAAGCATTCTTAATACTTTCCTTATAATCAAGAAACTTTTCTTCTATTTTAGAATCAATTACAAAAGCAATCTTTAACACCTTGAGTTTTGCACTATTACTTAAACTAGAAAAAGTCTTTCCTCGAATCGTTCCATCATAAAACAAAAAATCAACTAATTCAATGAAACCATGCTTAATAGAAGAAGTAATATGACTATTTCCATCTATTTCATTTTCTAACTGTTCTAAATTAGTAACAACATCTTCCTCATTCCCCGAATAATTACTTGCTTGCTCCGCAGATAAATTAGAATTATTACTACTGTCCACAACATTATCATTATCTTTAGAAGTATTTTCTTCATTAGAAATAATAGAATCCGTCTTTTGTTTAACTTTTTCAACAGAAAGAACATTTCCCTCTATAGGACTAATCTTTTTCATATTCTTTATTTCAAAAACAATTTTATCTCCGACTAAATAATTAGATTTTTTAGAAATAGAATACTCCTTTCCCTGATCATCTTTTGCTAATAAGTAATCTTTTCCAACATAAGATACCGTAGCCTGAACTGTATAAACCTGATTATTTTTCTGATAAAAATAAATAACCAAAAATAAAACTAATACAAAAAGTATAATTCCCATAATAAAATAAACTTCTTTTTTCTTTTTGTTCATTTTTTTCACCCTCTTATTTATTTTTATTATAACATGATTTTTCTCTTTCTAAAACATTGTTTTAACGAGACCTCTACTCATTCTTTTATCCCATTGAAATTCTTTCATATATTGCTTCAAAAAATAAATTTTATCCTGATTATTATCAAAAATCATATCAATAAATTGTAATGTATCTTCAAGGCAAGAAGTTGTACTAGGTTCATTTAAAAGAAGATAATCTAAATACTCTTCATCAATTTCTTCCCTAGTAAAAGAAAGTAAAAACTTAACCAAAGTATTCACATTATTCTGCCAAATAATTGCCTTACTAGTTGCGTTTGGACTACGAAATTCTATCGTATTCCCCAATCTTTTTATTGAATCCAATAATGAGACATTATTAAAATTAATTGCTCCATTACGATCTTTAGGCAAAACGTAGCGATAAATATCCTCAAAACAGCTACATTGATTTAATTTAGGTAATCCTCGATAAAGAATATTAGCTATTGGTGGGGCATAATGTAAAAATGTTCTTCTTCCAAATTCAGTTTCACCAAAAAGAAACTTTAATAAATCTTTTTCATAAATCATATACATTTTTACAAATTGCCGCCAATAATTAATATTTCCTTTTAAAATATGACTACCTATATGAATGTGACCAGCAGCATCTCCATTCATCACAGCTTTATTTTCTTCTAAAAAAAGGCAAATCTTATTCAATTCACTCCAATTAGAAGGAGCACCAGTTAAAATAGGAGACTTAATTTCACCACCCAAATCAAGTGAAGATTCAACTGAAGACCTCCAATAACAATAATTTTTTACAATGTAATCATCAACCAAATTTTTATTCACATTCTCATACTCTATCTCAAGTCCAATAGTTACATCACCATTAAACCAAACGTTATCGCGATATTCCAACTTACTATGACAAATTTGACTTTTCAATTCTTCCAAATCTTTCTTAGAAAATTTAGAAAAAGAGTCATTATCCTCCATATTAACAATAAATTTATTTTCCATGTTATCCCCCTTTTTGACCAAGTATTATATCACATAATCTTCTTTTTTTAAATAGTTTTTTCAAAAGAAAAAAACTATTTGTAAACATCTTCTCCACAATCACAAATAATTTTTATCATTCAAAAAAATACTTACTTCTCTCCTTACCAAAAGAAATCAGAACTAAAAGTATTTTAAACAAAAAAAGAACTAGTTTCCTAGAACTTTTTTAATTATTTTTCTTATCATGATAAACATCATGACCAACATTAAAGATAACCAATACCACTAAAAATCCTAAAACAATAAACAAATTCTTCATTAACAAACCACTCTCAATGGTAATTAAAGCTTCCTTCATTAAATTAATAGTATAAGTCATTGGTAATATTGAATTTAAGAATCTAAAGCACTTACTTACCGTTTCAATAGGGAAGGTTCCTCCTGATGCAGCTAATTGTAATACCAAGATAATTAAAGCAATAAATTTACCAACATCTTTAAAGTTAACAATCAAAAATTCAATAATAGCAATAAAAGTATTCGCAACTAAAACAATTAAAGCATAATATAAGAAATAATTAGTAATATGGAAATCTAATAAAATATTTAATAAAACACCAAGTAAAATTCCTGATAAAGTTGCTAAACCATGATATAAAACAGTTCTTTGTAAATAATTTTGATTATCAATAGATAACTTAGGGAATCTATTTTCTTTATCATAATATAAAACAACATACATCATCAAAGCACCAACCCATAAAGCAATAGAAATAAATAATGGTGAAAATGCTGTACCATAACTACTAACTTCATTAACTGGTTTAGTATCAACAGTAACAGGATTTTTACTATATTCAGAAAGTCCTTTCGTTGACTCTAAATCTTTTTTTGTGTCTTCTATCTTTGTCCCTAAAGTATTCTTTGCTTCGACTACACTATCATTTAAAGTAGAAATTCCATTATTTAACGTATGAGAACCATCTGCTAAAGCATTAATTCCTGATACAACTTGATTAGAACTTTGATATAAAGTATTTGTACCACTAGCAATTTGATTAACAGCACTCTTAAGTTCTTGAATTTTACTCATTCCATCTTTAAATTGAGAAACATTTGTATTTAGCAAGTTAATTCCTTGATTAATACTAGCATTTCCTTCTTTAATAGAATTACCACTTACTTTTAAGTAATTAGTAACTGTCGTATTTCCTGTCTTCTCAGAAGTTTGAGATAATCCTTGAGCAATTCCACACATCTGTTGTTCAGATACAGTAGCAGTACCAGAAACAACTTTTGGACAAATTGTCGCATTAATTAAAGCAACTAAATTTTCTGTATAACCTAAAGTATTATTAACACCATCTACATAAGAATTTAAACCACTAGAAAGAGTATTGCTTCCATTCTTTAAATCAGAAACACCACTAGCTAATTGATTTACTCCATCTCCTAAAGAATCTAAAGCCCCAACACTTTGATCTAAAGTATTAGCCCCTTCATTCAAAGTACCAAGTCCTTGATGAAATAAAGAATAATTAGATTGTAATGAAGAAATACCATTAGTTAAAGTATTACTTCCATCTTTTAATTGTTCTGTTCCATCATTTAATTTTGTAAATCCATCATAAATAGTATTTAACTGTTCAGGAACTTGATTTAAATTATCAGATAACTGATTAACAATAGCAGAGTTTACACTATTATCTAAACTCTTCTCTACATTTAAAACCACATTATTAATAATTTGACTAGCTAAATAATTAGATTTTTGATTAGGTGAATAAGTAATAGTCGCGTGTTTTTTAGAAGTAGTAGAAACACTCTCCATACTACTAGAAAAATCTTTTGGAATACGAATTACTGCATAATAAGTTTTATCATCTAATCCATCATTAGCCTCATCTAAATCAACAACAGATAACTTTAATTTTTTACTTTCCTTAATACTATTTACCAAATCTTTACCCTTGTCTCCTTTATCTTCATTAACGATAGCAACAGGCAAATTATCGATATTCCCTTCTCCATATGGATCCCAATAAGCTTTTAAATAGAAAAAACTATACATAAATGGAATACATAAAACAGCAATAATAACAATGTAAGAAAATAATTGATTCTTTTTATTTTTCATATTTATCTCCCCCTTTTACCAATAAACCATTAGAAAGAATATTGGTTACTTCTTTACAAATTTTAGACTTATCAACTTTCTTATCATATTCAAATGTCAAAGAATAAATTGTTTTATAAATAATAAATGCAGTTAAATGAGAATCACATTCCCTAATATTACCACGAGAAATCTCTTCATCAATCTTCTTCTCTAAATAAGAAACAATTCTCATTTCATAAACTTTAAAAAAATCTTGATTATGAAAATTCTCACTTTCTTTTTCTCGAATTAAATTAATAAGCAATTGATTATCATTACTAACAGTTAAAACATTATTTAAATCTTCACTAATTTTTTCCAAGAATGATTCTTTTTTCTTCTCTGTTGCATCAATCTTCTTACGCATTTTCTCTAATTCTTCAGAAATAAAATACTGAAAAAGTTCTTGCTTATCCCGAAAGTGATGATAGATTGTTTTTTTCGTAACCCCCGCTTTTTTGGCAATCTCATCCATCGATACTTTATCGAAACTATACTTATTAAATAACTCTCTAGCAGAAGCAATAATATTTTCCTTTTTTTCCATATTCTTCACCTACTATACTACTATACCGTTTCGGTATACCAGTATAGTATAGACACATTAGTTCTTTTTGTCAAGAAAAAAATAGAGAAATTTGACAAAATGTCAAAAAGAAAAAAACTAGTGTAAACTAGTAATATTTTAAACAGGATACTTAGCAACCATTAATAATAAATAAGTTCCCAAAAACAAAAAAGTAATACATAAAACTAAAATTAAATAAGGTGATATCTTTTTAAAAAAATATCCATTATTTTTCATTTCATCACCACCTATTCTTAAACAATTTTAACAAAAATACTTATTATTTCTTATTATATAAATTTCAAAGCAAACATCTTCCTACTAACTTTATTATGAACTTTTCTTTATATAAATTTCCTTAGTTATCCCTTCTCCTGTATTAGGAAAAAAACTAGAATAGATAAAATCAATACTAAAAGTAAAAAGAAGGAATACACACAAAACTGTAGTAATTTTAGAATGAATCTGTTGATAAAGATTATCCAAAATAGGAGCAATAATATAAGTAAAACCACAGCCACCAAGTCCAAAGACAAGAAGACCCTCTAAACAGACGCGTCCATGAATATTTAAAAAATATCCCGTATAATCCCAATATTTTAAATGTCTGAATGTTTCTAAAAACCAAGCCGTTCCATATTCAACAACTCCACATAATAAAAATGTAGCTAAAAATAAAGTAAGAGGTTTATCTCGATAGCGTTTTAAAAGAATTAAAATAAGTACACCACCACATCCATAGATAGGAAGCCATGGTCCATGCATAGTTCCCCGATTAACGAAACAACCATCACTAATTAAATGTAATAACACTTCCCATAAAAAACCAATAATCGAAAAAGTAAAGAAAAATAAAATATATGATTTTAAACTATAACTTCTATCATAGTTAAGATGAAGTATTTTATTCATCTTACTAACAGGAATACTAAATTTTTCTTCTGGATAACTATCATCACAAGGCCTATCAATTGCTAAATTTGTATCATTTAAAAGAGTTGAATAAGATAAATTACTTATCTTCTCTTTTCTAACTCTCATATAAACTTCAGCATATAAAGCTTCCTTATAAACATTAGAATAAAATACCGCACTTAAATTCAAAGTAAATACTCTTAAAAATTCCCAACCTAACAAAGATAAATCTAAACAAAATAATTTCCATTTATACCCATTAGATAATTCTTTAGATAAAAGAAAAACTTCTTTTTTTGTCATATTAGGATTCTCTGCTAAAAGATAAGGAACAAAAAAATATTCATAATGTTTAATAAAACCACCAATAATAGTCAAATTAAATAAAAATTGATAAATAGACCTTATAAATAAAATATATGAAATATGAAAAGTCTTTCTAACCAAATAAGGAAATAAAACTCTATCAATCTTTGTTCCATAATATCTCCTCTGTTCCAAAAAATAGCGACATTTTCCCACTTCAATAGCATTAATAAATAAAATAGCAACTAAACTAATAAATATACTACTAATAAAAATAACTACTCCAAGACCTATCTTATTATTAAAAAATATTTTATTAATACCATTTAAAACAGTAAAAATAATAGACTTACTACTAATTATAGAATTAACTAAATAAGATAACGCACCATTCGTATACTTATTTTCAATCATTCTCTCAAATTTTTTCTCTTGCTTAGTTTTCTCTAATAGCTCTCCTAAAATCTCACTAGAAGTAAGACTCTTATTATTTAATATTTGATTAATCTTTTTATCTTTAATATCAATTTGTTGAATATTTTTAGTAGTATAATTAAAACCACCTGCTAAAAGAAGAGAACAAATAAACACTAATAAAACATTTCTAAAATAATGATGTTTAATTGTCTCTTTTGCACATCTTTTTACTTCTTTTCTATTCATCATCTTATCACCTATTATTCTTTTTATGAATTAAAATTTTTCCCTTAGAAACTGTTCCATCTAAAAATTCACAATTTAAATTTTTTTCCTTTAAATCATCATCAAATTGATATTCTAAAGAATCTTGTTTTTCAACATGATAACAAAAATAATCTGAGAACAAAGAACTAAGATATTCCTCTTTAAATAAACGAAGTACACTATCAGCATGAACAATTCCATTTTTAGCACTAAACAATAATACTTCTGGAGAATAATCATGACATAACTCTATATTTCCATTAGTAACATTTGTTTGATTGGAAGTATGAACCATTAAATAATCATTTAAACTATATTGATCAATAATTCCAGGAATATCATATTTTTTTAATTCTAAAGCAACATCACTACTTAAAATCTTTTCCACATCTTTTCTAAAATTCTCTACATCAGTAATTTGAATTACTTTTTTTCTTCCCATAAAATATTCAGAAACAAGTTTTTGATTAAGAGAAAACATATCTCCTCCCAAAATAGATAATCCCAATTTATCCATTAAATTTTTAATACCTTTTGCTAATAAATGATAATGCTCATCCACATAAAGAATTATCTCTGGCTCAAACGATCCAAAATAACCAATATATTTTAAGTAATAATCATCTGCATACTTTGTTTTTTGAATATACTTTTTTAACCCTTGAATCTCTTTCATCAAAGTCAAATATTCCCTTTTTCTTTCTTGAATAATTTGTTCATAAGTATAAGTTTCCATCTTTTTCCCACCTTTACTGTTTTCTTATTCTATAACTTATCTTGAGTCAAAATACTATTCCCTTCATTCTGTTGAAGTATTTTTGCTAAAACAAAATGATCATCATCTTTTCTAACAAACTTCCAAAATTCCACAAAAGGAGTTGGTATAGTACTTCCTTCTACTTTTTCTAAAGTATCTGTATTAATCACATAATCAACCATTTTTCCCTTAAGATAAAACCAAATAAAATCTTTTGTATCATCTTCTTCATCATGAACAAAAACTGGCTTAATATCTAAAAGACGAATTCTTTTTAAAACATTTCTCTCCTTCCTCATCTCCATCCAAACTAATTTCGTTTGAAATTCTTCATACAAAGAACAATCCATATAATCCTTAGAATTACTCATATCTCCATTAGTCCAAGAATTTTGAATCGAATAAAAAGCTTCAATAACTTGTTTTTCTTGTTTTTTATAATTCCAAGTTTTATCTTTCAAAGAAAGCATCTTTAAAAATTTTCTACTATTCATAGAGGCCCTAACAAGATGAAAATAAAAATAGATAGAAGTAAAGAAAAAACTAAAAAAGAATACCATATAAAATAAAATATTACTAAAAAGACTACTTCTTCCTCCAGAAGAATGATAACCTCCTCCATGACTACCTGAACCACCAGAACTATGCCCGCCACCAGAAGAACTACCTCCTCCTGCTCTTAAAAAGACAGCCCGATGGTCAATTGAAGAGAAAGAAAAATCATTTGTTTTCTCATGAAAAGAAGAAAAAGAGAAACAAAAAATACTGATTAAAAAAATTCCTAAAGAAAAGAGAAAAATTAATAAAATTTTTTTCATCTTACTCTCTCCTATTTCTCTATCTCATGTAAAAATAAATCATCGGTCATCCCAGCAATAAAATCAATAACCATTCTTTTAAAACTAGTATTCTCTAAATAAATACTTTCTTTTGTATCTAAAAAATAACGATAAATAATACTTTTTTTATTATTTTCCTCTAAATCATGAAGATAACGAAAATAAATCTTATTCATTCCTTCCCGATAAAAATTCTTTTGCTCATCTGTTAAACTCTTTTGATAAATATATTGATAATTAAATTTCTTTAAGTCTAGTAAAGCATGATATACTTCCTCACTCATCTCTAAATAAGGCTTATCATAACTATTATCGATAATATCTACAACAATAGTATTAATGATCTCTTTATTTGTACTTCCTAAAACTTTCGTAATATGAGTAGGAATCTCTTCTCTTTTAATATTTCCAAGCCGAATTGCATCCTCAATATCTCGCCCAATATAACCAATAATATCACTAATTCTAACAACACATCCCTCTAATGTCATTGGACGACATTTTGCTGTTTCCTTTAACTCTTTATAAGCAGAAGAATATTCTCTTAAAAATTCTTCTTTAGTCTTTTCCTGAGGAATATATTGATTAGACAAAATTTCCCCGTTATGACACATAATTCCATCTAACACTTGAATAGATAGATTTAATCCATATCCATGATTCTCTAAATACATATAATTCCGTACTCCTTGAATATTATGAGCAAAATATTCTCCTAACTCTCTTAAAGAAATCTCATTTAATATAGATTCTCCAACATGTCCTAAAGGTGTATGCCCAATATCGTGTCCAAGAGCAATTGCCTCAATCAAATCTGTATTTAAATTCAATGATCTACCAATCGTTCTAGCAATCTTACTCACTAACTGAACATGAATAATTCTCTTAGAAATATGATCATTTACAGAAAAAGAATAAACTTGTGTTTTATCAGCATATCTTGTATAACTCATCGCATGAATAATTCGATCAATATCTCGAAAAAAAGGTGTCCGAATATCAGGTTCTTCCTCCTTCATTCGAATAGATGCCATACTATGAGTGGCATACTTCGATAAAACATTATCAATATATAAAAAATTCTCTCTAGCTTCCTTAAAATACTTCATTATCTTCTTTCCTCTTTTCTTAAATATCCAACCTAAGAATATCATAAATAAGAAAAAAAAGCCACCTATTTTATAGATAACTTTATAGGATCATCTTTAGTTCCCTTTCCCGTATATTTAAGTCCAGACTTTAATGTAACAATAGGTCGAAGAGAATAACCAACACTATAATCTTGAAACTTCGAATCATGATAATATAAAGCAGAACTAGAAATTGTTCCATGAGAATCTATCATTCGACCATTCCAACTATAATCATTAGCAGACTTATATTGATAATAACGAGAAGACACCCAATAATCTGAATTCTGATTGCTATTTAACTTGGTCGCCTCCAAAGTAGATAATGAACTAAATACAAGATCATAATCATTAGTATATAAAGAATCTCCCCCTCCTTGTGCTTCCACCAAATTACAATTTTCTCCTGTACTACATTTCCATGAAGTAGGAAAGACAAATTTTGAAGTATCCATAATATATTCTGTTTGATTATAATAACCAAAATATCTAGACTTTTTTGTATAAGTATCATTTTCATATTGACTAGCAAGTACATTTAAATAACCAACCAAATTTTGATATCCCACTTTTGAGGAAAAATAAATAGCATTATTAGATACATACTCACTAACCATATCTACTGTTCCATTTTTATTAATATTAATTACCCGCCATAAATTTAATTCTTGAGGATTAATCACTTGGCTACTACTATATCCTGTTTTGGATGTATCAGTTTGATAAGAAGATTTCTTCGGTGTCATTGAAACATAAGCCCCCAAATATACACTATCTCCAAATAAGCTATCTATCTTATCTATCGCACATTGAATATCAGAGCAATCTAAATTTGATTTAGAATTATCATAGCTAAATCGACTTGCCAATTGATCATTAGATACCAATAAATGATTATCCACCTTAGTACTTTTATGATAAACGCCAACACCATCTATAGTTAACTTTGCACTAAAGCTTTTATTCATCTCTGTATTTAAAACAGTATCCGACAACCAAACTCGAACATCAATATCAACACTTGTACCAGGTAATAAAACAACATTCTCCTTAATAACATTGTTCGCACAATCACTAAGCTTTTGTGTCTCCAACTGTCCCACCTTAGTCATGATATATTGATGATTAATTTCACTTGTCGCTGTTGTAGGATCAAGAACAATATTAAATTGATACGCAACAGTTCCCTCATTCGTAACAGTAAGACGATAAGGATTTATACTAATTGACTTTTGATCCGATATAGGTTTAGTAATTTCTAAAGAAACATTATTTGTATCTTCAAATTTAACTGCTAAGTTTCCCGTTCGATAGACATTCGATTCTTGATCAACATCAGTAGAAGTAAAAATCGAATAAGTACTCCCAATAAATAAAATAGATACAAGAATAATAGATATAACACTAGTAATAATTAATCGTTTCTTAGAGTCCATCTCTTCCTCCTATCTGCAAAACAAATATAAACTTCCCATCAATACACTCATAATAAATATTAACAAGAAGAAAGTTTGAAAATCAACAATTCCTTCATTATCCTTCTTCAAAGTTCTAACATTATTCTTATGATTAGATATTTGATTTCCTAAAGAAGCAAAATCCCCTATACTGCCAATTTCTTTCCCATTCTTCATTAAATGATTATTATCAAAATTAATTTGATAGCCTTCTCTCATATTTCCAATCTTTTGATGTTCTTCATCATAAATATCTTGCGTAACTAAATCAATATAATATACTTTTTCTTCTTCTCTACTCTCTACTTCTGTAACAGATCGTTCACTTTCTGGCTGCTCTTCTATTTTTTTTGATTCTACTTCACTAACACTAGAATTAACAAGCGTATAATATCCCTTATCTCGTTCTACAGCCTGATAAGTATTATTTGTCCGCTCATTAGGAGCTCTTTGAATAATTCCAATTTCCGTATTTACTTTATCGTCTTGATTAGTAGCATTCATACTCGCCTTCTCATAATCATCCTTAGCAACATATTTATCTTTACTTTCAAAATAATATTGCTTTTTATTCTGACTAACACGATCTAATACCATATCAGCAATTTCTTCTACAGATTTACTTTCCAAATTCATCTTCTCATCGCCAAATAATTTTTTCAAATCCTCTTCTAAAGCAAAATAACTTACATTCTCCAAAACATATTCATTTTGATTTTGATCAGCATTTCTTTTAAAATAACTAACTATTTTTCCATTATCATTTTTAGTAACCATATTAGATTTCAAATAATTCTCAACATTAATTTCTTTTTTATTTTTTGAAACAATTTCTACTTCACTATCTAACGGTAATGTTTTTAATAATTCTCTACATCTTTCAATTTCTAACTCATTCGTTGGTTCTAAAGAAACAGCAATATTTTTTAAAGTTGTTAAATTAGTCAGTGTCCTACGATAACAATTTAAATAAAAGCTCTTATAATTAGGATGACTTAAAACACTACTAGAAACGATAATCGTACCACTCTCATTCTTTTTATCTACCCGAACTTCATAATCTACTCCACTAAAAAAACCACGATATAAAATCATTCTCTCATCTTCTAGAATATTCTCCATACTATCAACTCCTATTATCTTAATATAAGAGTATCATAAATTATCAAAAAAATAAAGCCTAATTCATAAAATTTATCATTTTGGATATTCTATAAACAAATATAAATTTTTGTTGATTATCTTCATCATAAAATTGACAAAAGAGAGCTAAAAATGTTAAATTATAATAAGAAAGGAAGGTATAAATATGTTAAAAAAATTTAACCAAATCATTAATGAAGCAATAGGAATTTCTATTATTTTCTTATTATTAGGAATTATCTTTTTAATCTATCCTAATATTTCCATAACAGTAATTGCTTATTTAATTGCATTCATCTTAATAGGAAGTGGAATCTACTTAATAGGACTAGAAATTACTAATAGTACAATATTCTTTCCTATGGACACATTCTTTAATGGAATAATATCTGTAATCTTAGGAACGATCATCTTAATCTATCCTAACATCTTTCAAATTATTATTCCCATCATGTTAGGAACATACTTTATCATAGATAGTATTTTCAAATTAAAAATAGTAACTTTTCTTCGAAGAATAGATAATACTTCTTGGATATTTACCCTACTATTAACAATCTTATCCATAATATGTGGAATCATTTTAATTATCAACCCAATAGACTCTTCTATTGCAATAGCCTTATTTGCAGGAATAACCTTAATTGTTTACTCTATTACAGGAATAGTAGATATGATTTTATTCAAGAAAAATATAAATGATTTGGTAAAAGAATTCAAGAAAAATATAAAAATTATTGAAGAATAAAAAATACTTATTTAGATAACTATATCTTTATAGCATAATCTAAATAAGTATTTTCTTTTTCTAACATTTTTTAGGTTTACATATCTTTTGTGTATTAGCAACACATTCTATTGTACATTTAATCTTTTGATAACTATCTTTCTTTATCTCATCACTAAGTTCCATATAAGCATCTGTTTGCTTATCACTAATACCATCCGTCAAATTAACAGCCTTTCCATCAACAATAGCAACAATACTAGGTGCATAAATTCTCTTTTCTCCTGTATCCAAAACTTCCCCTAAAGAATTCGTTAAAGTATAATTTTCTAGCACAGCATCCAATAAAGAAAGTAATGTTTGGTAGTCTTCTGTTCCTTCCTTTGTCTTTTTTAACTGATTATCTATAACTTCATAGCGATCTCGAATTTCCTTAATATTAAGATAATAAATCGTATCTAGCCCTAAATCTTTCTCTACTTCCAAAAGTGTAGAAACTATACTTCGACACCATGGACATTCAGGAAAACCTAAATATAAAACAAAACTTTCTTTTTTCTCCATTTTTGAATTAATCTCTCGAACAGAAGTATAAGTAATAGAAGATTTAGAATCAATTTTAACTTCTCGAGCCCTCTTCCCCTCTATTTTACTTCCATTAATATTCTCATATTCCTTTTTAAATTTTACTATATCACTTTCTTCCAGCTTACGGCAACCACTAATCATTAATACTCCCCCAACAAAAATAAATAGCATTATCCATTTCTTCAAATTCATTTTCTACCTCCATAACAAAAGTATAAAAAAGAATAAGCGTAGAATCAATAAATAAAAAGTTGAATATACTAAACTTCAAGTTGAATAAAAAAAAGAACTCATTGTTCACAATCATTTTCCAGATTAATAGGAACCTGATAAAGTTCTACTTTTCCCTCTTTATCCTTTGCCTTAATTTCTAAATAAACTTGAGAAGAAGAAATCTTTTTACAACTACTAGAATAATCATCAATATGAATTTCTAACTTTTTTAAATAATCATTTAAAGAAATATTTTTCGATAAAGAACCATCTCTAATCTTTCTCTTATTATTTTGATATTCCTCATACAATTCCCAAGAAATTTCTTGATAAATTGTTTTATTATCTTCCCCACAATAATCAATATTAGAAATATAAATCGAAGATTTTTCTTTATTATAAGCAAAACTACCATTTACAATAAAATCATCACAACCACTAGAAACTTTCTTTAAGTAAAAATTATGATTACTAAAATATAAAAAAATAAAGAACAAAAGAAGAATCAAAAGAAGAAAAATAAGAAAGAAATAAAATTTAGGAACATATTTTTTATGTTTTTTTTCTACTCCTGTAATCATAGTATCCATATCAACATCAAAAATACGACTAATTTCTTTTAAAATACTAATATCAGGAATATTTAATCCTCTTTCCCACTTGCTAACAGCTTGATAAGTTACTCCTAACATATCTGCTAATTGCTTTTGTGTTAAATTCTTTTCCTTTCGTAATTTCTTAATAAACTTTTGAATATTCTCTTGTTCCATACATATCACCAACTAATCTACATTTTTCATTCCTGTAACAGAATAGCCCAAATTATCAATAATCTCTCGAATATGTTCTTGATCAAGAGATTGATCATAAAATACAACTATCTCTTGTTTAGATAAATCTCCCTTTACTTTAATAACATCAGAAACCTCTTCCAACGATTTTTTTATTCTATCTAAACAATTAGAGCAATGCATTCCTGTTACTTGAACAATTAATTTTTTATGATGAAAAAACATTTCATTCACTTTCCTTTCTTTTTCATTATAGCTTTATCTAAAAGTTGTGTCAATTAAAGGAACAAGAATTTTTTGGGAAAGCCTTTTTACTCTAGAATGAGGAAGCACAATCATTTTAATTTTTCGATTACTAATACCAATCCTTATTTTCTCCACCTTATCTACCTCTACATTTTGTCCATCTAAAGAAAAAATTAAAGAGTTTGTCCTTCCTTTAGGATAAATTATCAATTTTTGATCCTTAGAAAAAACTAAAGAATTAAAAAATTGATGATGAATTCCTGCTCGAACTAAAGCAATAGGTGTCAACTGCATTACTTCAAGATTTCCCAAAATAATACTCCCTCCCAAACTAGCATTATAAGCACTAGAACCAATTGTACTAGAAATAATTACTCCATCTCCCACCAAACGTTCCAACTGATCATGACCAACAAAAAGATCCAAAGTAGTTGTTCGAAGACCAACTTCTCGAATAACAAATTCATTAAAAGAATAATACTGATAAATCTTTTTATCAGAAGTAACAATATTCATCTCTAGTAAAGAACTCTTTTGAATTAAAAACTCATCATGAAAAAGAGAAGATAAAAATAAATCTACTTCATCCTCTTCTATATCCTGTAGTACTCCTAATCTTCCTAAATTAATTCCTGTATAATAAATAGATGAATTAAACTCATTACTAGAAAGCATCTTTAAAAAAGTACCATCTCCCCCAATTGCAATTGCCAACTGATAGTTTTTATCACATACCTTTATCCCTAACTTAGCAAACTTCTCTAGAAGTATTTTTCTAACCCTCAAACTACTTTCTGAGGAATTATCATATAATCGTACCCTTTTTATTCTCATTATCTTTCCTCACTTAACATCTTTTTCAATAAAGCAATAATCTCTAAAAGTACTTTTTTCTTATTTTCTTCTCTAGTAGTATCTTCTACTTCTAAAACCCTATCTAAATAATAACCCTTCTTTCGATCGAATACACTAATATAAACAACATTATCTTTACCACTTAAATTAAATCTATCTACTTTATTTAATTTCCCAGTAACCCCAATTCCATATCTACTATTAGTATAATCTGTTATCGCCCTACTCATATCATGTGCAACTTCCATACTATAAACACTATACTTTTTAATCAAATCTTCATCTACTCCAAATTTTATCTTATAAAAATTAGAATAAGTTACTGCTCCAAAAGAAAATACTTCACTAGCACCTTCTACATTAGTAATAGCATTTGCAATATAACCACCAGTTGCCGATTCCATTGTAGATATTTTTTCTTCTCTTAACGTTAATATTTTAATTATTTCATCCATAACTTTTTCTCCCGTTACCTTTATTTTCGTACACAAATATAACCCTTTGGACAAAATTTTTGGTAAATTTCATCTAAAGCTTCTTGAACATTAGTAGCAGAAATTTCGCTTTTGCTATTATCATAAGTTAAATCTATTCCTCCACCCATATAACTAACAGCATACACAAAAGTCGTCGACAAGACCACACCAAAAATAAACCCAATAAATATTTTATAATGATAGTGATTATTTTTTTCCATTCTCATATCCTCCATAGTAAAAAACGTATATTCCTACCCATTTAATATTTCCATAGGATACTCTTTTGTTCCTACTCCATCATACTGCATTCCTGCTTTTAAAATTAATATTGGTCGAAGAGAATAAGAATAATTACCTTTCTGCAAATTTTTCTTTAGAAAATACAATGGACTTTCAGAAACTTTTCCCGAAAGATTAACATAGCGTCCACTCCATTGATAATTAGATGAGGAAGTATACGAATAATAACGAGATGCTACCCAATAATTAGATTTAACTCTATCATTTGGTTTTGTAGCTTCCAAAGTTTTAAGTACTGTATTCACCAAATTATAATCTTTTTGATACAAAATATCTCCTCCACCTTGAATCTCTACTGTATTATCTTTTGTTGAATGATTCCAAGGAGCTAAAGTCGTAAACTTTGAAGTATCGGTAATATACTCCATCTGTCCATAATAACCAAAATACCTAGAACCAGCTGTATAAGTATTATTCTCATACTGACTAGCTAAAACATTTAAATACCCTACTAAATTTTGATAGCCAACTTCTCCTCTAAAAGTTACCGCTACACTAGATACATATTCACTAATTACCTCTACTGTTCCATCATCACGAATATTAATTACTCTCCATAAATTTAATTCTTGAGGATGAATCGTCTGTGTACTGGTATCCCCTGTTTTAGAAGTATCCGTAGTAAAAGAAGACTTAGTTGGTATCAATTTTACATAATCCCCCAATACCAAATTATCTTTCTTTTTTAAACATTGATATCCCTCAGGACAATCACTACCATTAAATTTCTTAGCCTTCTCTGCTAATTCATCAACAGCCCCTTGCACATCCTCACTAGATAAATTACTATTATCATTACTGTAATATACGCCTTTAGCTACATACAAAGAAGCCGCATATACTCCCGTTATAGAAAAAAAGATACCTATGACAAAGCCAATAATAAATTTATAATTCTTTCTGATTCTAAAAAAATTTACAACTTTTTCTATCACACATATTCACCCTCTTCTATCATTCTATTATTATCTTAAGGATAACAAAAAAGGAAGAAAAAATCAATTTTCTTCACTACTAGATAACTTTAAAGTAACCTACAATAAAATTCTAATTAAAAGCAAGTTCTGTCTCTATTTCTTCATCACTTAAAGCAATATAAAGTAAAATAATTCCAGCAAGTACAATAAATAAACTACTAAAAAAAGATAAATAAACATACTTCTTCTTTTCATCACGATAAGAATCAATATTAGCAATATCCTTAATACTATCTAAAAAATAATATAAATAAGTACATAAAGCAATCCCAAAAATAAGAACAAGTAAACATTGATACTCTTTCTTACTCTCCTCATTTTGATAAATTAAATAATCTCTCTCCACCTCATTTGCATAAAATGATAAAGCAATAATTCCAATTAAAATTAACCAAATAACTTCCTCTATTTCTAACTTTTTTAGCCTATCGACAAGCTCTTTATTCATATTAATATATATGTAAATTACTTAAAAAACTTGATATTTTATACAAATTTATTTATAATACCAAAAAGAAAGGAGAATAATTATGAAAAGTAATCATAGTACAGATGCTAGAATAGAAACATTAAAACTAGAAGTAATCACTTTGATCATCGAGGAAAATAACCTTCCTTTCGATCAAGTAAAAAGAGATTTTGAATCTTCTGTTACCAATCAATTATTAATGGATATTTCAACAGATATTTATCACTATACTAAAAAAGAAATCTTTACTTTATGGAAAAAAGAAAGAAGATTATTAAATCAATTTTATACAGAAGAAATGCAAAAAATGATGCCAACTATTGCGCAAGAATTATTAAATACACCTCTTTATAAAACAGTTCCTGCAAAGGAAGTAAAAAAAAGTAAAGGAAAAATTTTAACAAGAAAATCTCCAAAGTAGAGATTTTTTTTACTTGTAGATTATATTAAAATGGTTTATAATGATTATCATATGGTGGTGAAGTAATGAAGAAAGAAAAAACCAATATTTTTGATAAAATAGAAAAAATAATAACAAATAGTATGATTAGTTTAGGTTTAATTTGTTTAATCCTAATCTGGTCAATTGTTCCTATTATATTAACCAAAATCGTAGGAATAGATTATAAAGAATTATCTAATATAATAAAAGTAATTCTCTCCTTCTTCAATGATTTATTATTAATAGGAATTTTAATTTTTATTTATCGAAAGACCTTCTTTAAAGATTTTAAAAATTTCTTTAATCAAGATTTAGGAAAACATATTTTATATTCTTTTAAATATTGGATAGTAGGTCTTACGATAATGATTGTTAGTAATTGTATAATCGCTATTATATTAGGAAATCAACTAGCAGCAAATGAAAAAGCCGTTCGTGAATTAATTGATACTTACCCTATTTATATGGCTTTTCAATTAATAATATATGCCCCAATAACAGAAGAATTAGTCTTTAGAAAAAGTATAAAAAATATTACTTCTAATCAATATATTTATATCTTTTTATCTGGCTTTATCTTTGGCGGAATGCATGTTATATCATCTCTTAGTTCTCCTATAGATCTATTATACCTAATCCCTTATTGTAGCTTAGGTTTTACCTTTGCTTATCTTTATCACAAAACAGATAATATCTTTTCTACTATAACAGCCCATGCCTTTCATAACACTTTAGCCCTAATAACTTATCTAATCACGGTGATATCATGAAAAAATTATTAATAACAATATTAAGTCTAATGACGATTTTCTTTGTTCTTCTTCTTTACAGCAGATTTATTGGAACAACAGGATTAATTACTCATGAAATAGCCCTAAAAGAACAAATTCCAGAAAGTTATAAAGGACTAAAAATTATTCATTTTTCAGATCTTCATTATAAAAAAGTTATTACGGAAAAAAGAGTAAAAGATTTAATCAAAGAAATCAATCGTAATAAACCAGATATTATTCTCTTTACAGGAGATTTATTAGATAAAGATTATCAACTTACCAATAAAGACATTAATTTTTTAATCACCTACTTAAAAAAATTAAATTCTAAATATGGCACTTACGCGATTATGGGAGATCAAGATTATAGCAATGAAGAAGCATTAAAAAATATTTATCTACAAAGTAATATTACCCTACTAAGAAACGAAACAACTTATATCTATAATGAAAATAATGATAAAATTGCTCTAACAGGATTAGAAAGTTATTTAAAAAATATGGATATCAATAAATCCTATACTTCTTTAGAAGAAAATACTTACCACATTACAATGGTACATGAACCAGATGCTATTAAAGAAATTTTAGAAAATGAAAAAACTTCAAATCTAATCTTAGCAGGTCACTCCATAAATGGTTCAATCAATATACCAATAATAAAAAATCTACTTCTCCCAAATGGAGCAAAAAAAATAAAAAGTTCAGAATTAAAAAATAAGAATGTTTATATTTCTAATGGAATTGGCGTAAATAATGTAAATTTTAGATTATTCAATACACCATCTATCAATCTATATCGTTTTAATTAATGATATAGATTTTTTATGGAATACTCAACTTTTAATTTCATATACTGATATTGTCAAAGAAAGGAGTTTTTTATGAATAACGCTTACTATCCAAACCCAAATTACCCACAACAACCATCTACTCAAACGAATGTCCCAACCTATGACCAAACTCAATTACCAAATGCCATGTATAATGCTGGATCAATTCCCGATGAACAATCCTATATTGAAAACATTTTAAGATTAAATAGAGGAAAAAAAGCCAAATTTCATGTCACCGTCCCTGGATCAATTGAATGGCAAGATCGTGTATTTGAAGGAATCATTGAGCAATCAGGAAAAGATCATTTAATTGTTTCTAATCCTAATACAGGAGAATGGTATTTAATTTTAATGATTTATCTAGATTTTGTTACCTTTGAAGAACCAATTAACTATAAAAAAGAGTTTTATCTTCCTACCAACTAAACTGTAAAATAAAAAAATAGACATTTACAAAACAAAACATTTTTTGCTATAATATTACTAGGAAGTGATAGTATTGGATTCATTAATGTTAGTTTTATTAGGAATGATTTTAGTCATCTGCATTATTATTGGAATTTATACAACACTATATAATAAATTACAAGACTATATCATTAGAATAAATGAAGTAGAAGCAAATATTGATAATCATCTAAGAAATAAATATGATACCATTAATAAATGTGTATCAATTATTAAAGGAAATGAAAAAATAGATGAAGAAAAAGATAAAAAAATGTTTGAAGAAATCGTAAGACTTCGAACCAAAAAAATATCCAATTTTGATCTTGATCGAAAACTAATAGAAGCAGAAAATAACTTTATTACCTTAAAAGAAAAATATGACTTCTTAAAAGAAAATAAAGAAATGATAGAAATTACCAAGAAATTAGAAGACTTAGATGAAAATTTAATTGTCAGTAAAGAATACTATAACAAACATATTGCTGAATACAATAAGCTAGTAAAACTATTTCCTACAAATATTGTAGCAAAGTTATGTAAATATGAAGAAAAATTATTCTTTGATAGAAAAGATATGTCAGATAATGACTTTGATGATTTTAAACTATAAGAGTACTTACCTACTCTTTTTCCTGCTATACTAGAAAAATAAATATAAGTACTTTAAGAAAAGAGGAACAAAAATGAAACTAAAAGAAATATTAAATGGAATAGACTATAAATTAATAAAAGGAAACATTAATACAGAAATAAAAGACATCTCCTATGACTCTAGAGAAATCAAAGAAAACGATGCTTTTATTTGTCTAGTAGGAATAGATACCAACGGACATAATTATATTAAAGATGCCATTCAAAAAGGATGTCGATGCATTATTATTTGTCAAGAAATAGAAGAAATCAAAGAAGAAGTTACCATTATTAAAGTAAAAGATACTAGAACCACACTCTCTTACTTAAGTGCCAATCTTTTTCATCATCCCGATAAATCTTTAATAAAAATTGCTATAACTGGAACCAAAGGAAAAACCTCCACCTCATGGATAATCAAAAATATTTTAGAACAAAAAGGAGAAAAAGTAGGAATTATTGGAACCATAGGAACCATCATCAATGGTAAACTAATTCCTCATAAAAATACCACACCAGAATCTTACAAAATACAAAAATATATGCGACAAATGGTTGATACAGGAACCAAATATTTAGTAATGGAAGTATCTAGCCAAGCCCTAAAAGTAGGAAGAGTCAACAATATCTTATTCGACTATGCTATATTTACCAATCTTTCTATTGATCATATTGGACCAAGAGAACATCCTACTTATGAAGATTATAGAAAGTCCAAAAGAAAATTATTTACCCAATCAAAAATAGGAATTTTAAATAAAGACGATCCCTTCTTTAAAGAAATGATTCAAGATAGTACTTGTAAAATATATACCTATGGAACAAACGATTGTGACTTAAAAATAGAAAAAATTACACCAACCAACGAAGCTAATTTTTTAGGAACAGCATTCCAATTAAAGGGAAAAATAAATGATACTTTTAAAATTCCTTCTCCAGGAAATTTCTCAGCCTACAATGCAACAGCAGCCATCTTTCTATCCCTTTTATTCAATACAGAAGTAACAGATATCAAAAAAGGATTAGAAAAATTTCAAGTACCAGGAAGATGTGAAATTATCAATATCGGTAATCACCGAAAAGTAATCATTGATTTTGCCCACAATAAAATCAGTATGGAAAGTATAATAAAAACCATGAAAGCATATCACCCCAATAAAATAATCACTGTATTTGGTTGTGGAGGAGGAAGAAGCATAGAAAGAAGAAAAGAACTAGGAACTACTTCAGGAAAATTATCTAATCTTTCTATTATCACAACAGATAACCCAAGAAATGATAATATTGATGAAATCAACCAAAGTATCGTCGAAGGAATAGAAGAAGTAAATGGAAACTACATCATCATCAAAGATAGAAAAGAAGCTATCATCTACGCCCTAAAAAACTCTACAGAAAACGATATCATCCTCTTACTAGGAAAAGGACATGAAACCTATCAAGAAATAAAAGGAGAAAAAACTTACTTTAACGAAAAAGAAATCATTAATACTTACATAAAGGAGAACAAAATTGACAAATAAAATAAACTACCAAGAATACAAAAATGAATTAAACAAAATATTAAAAGATCCTAAACTCATTTCTTTAGGAATCAAGAAATATACGCTTACAAAAACAACCTACAACTATGATCTTGATTATCTAACTATAGGATTTGGAAAAAAAGATATTTTTTTAGTTGCTGGAACACATGGAAGTGAAGTCATCACCACCGACTTTCTTCTTCACTTCATCAAAAATATCCCCAACCTAAAAGGATTTGATCCTAATGTTTTTACCCTAAAAATACTTCCCCTTCAAAATCCTGAAGGATATGATATTTCAACAAATACTTTTAAAGAAGTAAAAGAAGAAGAATTCACCAAAAAATCTTATGAATATTATTTAAAGTATCGAACAGATATGATTGTAAATGACGCTATAGAAGAATTAAGCAAAATATTTTTTCTTGAGACAGAAGAAAATTTACTAGAAAAAATCAAAATATTCACTCATACCAATCCAAAATGGTTACTTTTAAATCAAGCTAGAACTTTTCCTAAAATAGAAGATTTTAATCAACAAATCAGAAAAATAAATAAAGCTAGTTCAAAAGTAGAACTATATCAGGAACTAATCATGGCTATCCAAAAAATAGAAACAAACATAAAACCTAACACACTACAAGATCAAATGTATTTATTTTTTCTTAATGAATTAAAAGAAATATTCTTCAAATTACTAATTGAAAGAAAAGAAACGATTATCACAAAAAAATTATATCAAGAAATGTTTAAAGATACTTCTCCTACTTCTCTATATAGCACCACTTTAGAAAAAGAAATAAAAAATATGCTAATCAGTTGGAATCATCCAAAAGGAAGTCAGATTACCTTTGATGCAACAGGAACAGGAGTCAACTTAAACGCCAATTCAAAATTCAATCCAGGATTTAAATTAAGTCAACAAAACAAAATCATCTATGGACCAAATCCCAAAAATAATATAAGAAAATATGTCCCTGGACCAATTGGAACAGCTTCTTTAAAAATAGATACCTTTTCCTATGAAAGAGAAAACTTAGTACTAGAAAACTTAATCAAAAATTCAATCAACCAAAACAGATACTTAATGACCTTACTCTATCACGGAACTGGAGGAATGATTTATTACAAGCCTAATCAAGATTATCTATCAGATAAAACTTACCAATATCTCCTACAATATAATCAAGAATTAGCATTCTATTACAATCAAAAAACCCAATACAACTTATTAGAAGAAAGCAGTATAACTGGATATGGCGATTACTTAAGAAAAACATACCAAGGAGTACTACTAATCGAACTATCTAAAATGGGAGGAAATCCCCTTGGACCATATGGAGATAAATCCAATATTGAAAGAGTATACGAAGAAAATACCAATGCCCTAGATAGTATTCTCATTAATCAAAAAAGAAAAATCAAAAAGAAACCATAGAAAGCAGTGATACCATGCCAAGTTCAGTAACCCATACCTACTTTGCCTGCTATGTATATCAAAATATAAACAATAAAAGCAAGCAAAAAATCAAAAACAAATTAGAATACTTCAAATTATTTTCCCAAGGATCAGATCCTTTTATGTTTTATCATTTCTTAATTGGAAAAAAAGGAAAAAAACTCCAATACCAAATGCATACTCAAAATACAAGAAAATTCTTCTATCACATCATAGATTATATCAAAAAAAATCATCTAGAAAATAATCCAGAAGTCTTATCATATTTATACGGCTATATTTGTCACTATTACCTTGACCTAACCACTCATCCCTATATTAACTATCAAGCAGGACTATTTGACAAAAAAGATAAAAGTACTTATTCCTCTAATACTCTCCATCAAAAAATAGAATATCGAATTGACTCTTACTTTATCCAAGAAAAATTAAAACAAAATCCTTTAACATTTAAACCACACAAGTATATTTTTAAAGCAAAATCATTCTCTAAAGAACTAAAAGATACCATTGATTTTTCTATCGAAAAAACTTACCACATCAAAAATAGCAGCAAACTGTATGAAAAATCCATCTGGTACATGCAACAATTTTTTAAAATAATCAATTATGACCCATTAGGATATAAACAAAAAATTTACAAAACAATTGATAAATTATCCCCAAAATGGACAACCAGATTAGAAGAATTATCATATCACACAAATGATATAGGATTAGAATACTTAAATTTAGAACACCAAAAATGGTGCTATCCCTGGGATAACAGCAAACACTTTACTACTTCCTTCCTCGATTTATTTGAAGAAGCAGCAAATAAAGCAACTAACACAATAAATGAAGTGACTGATTTATTAGAAGAAAAAGCAATCAATAAAAAGAAATTTAACCTTATATTTAAAGATTTATCTTATGTAACCGGACTTCCATGTAAAGAAAAAGTGACCTATCAGTATTTTAAAAAAACAAAATAGAAAGAAGTAAAAAAAATGAATATTCAAGAAATCAAAGAACAAGATTTAGAAAAAGCATTCCAAATTTATCAAGATTGCTTTCAAGTAAAAAGAAAAGAACATAATCTAAAAATAACAACTCCCCTACTAGGATTATATCAAAACGAAAACTTAATCGGCATCTGCCAAATCAATTTTATCAATAACATATTTGAAAATGAAAGAATTGCTTATATCAATAGTTTTGGTATTTCCCCTAAAGAACAACATCAAGGATATGGAGACTATTTTCTAAAAGAAATTATTAAATATTGTAAAAATAATAAAGCAACCAAAATCAATCTAACTTCCAATAAAAATAGAAAATATGCACACAAGCTATATCAAAAAAATAATTTTACAATCATTGACACAACTTTTTTTAATAAAAATATTTAAAAAGGAACTTACTGCAATTTAAAGTAAATTCCTTTTTTAATTAACTTATCAGAAGAATTATAATCCATAGGATAATACCCCTCCTTTAGTAATCTCTCAATAACAAGTAAATTATAATTACAAGCAAATAATAAATTAATAATAAATATCATTACAGCACATAACGGAAGCAAAAAGAAAAATGGAATTGGTGCCAAAATAATAATCAAAATACAAACAGCAAGCTGTAAAGAAAACATAATACCAAAAAATCTCATATCTCCCTTACGAAAAGGATACATAAACCCTAAATATAACATCTCTTTCGCAAACCCATAATCACACTCTACACAAGGACGAACATCATCATATTTTAAATAAACTTTTTCCATAAAAACCACCTATCTATATTCTATATAAACAAATTATATCACAAATAAAAAAAAGAAAAAAGAAAAAAATTTATGTTTAAACTAGATTTTCATGCACCTTTACAATTATACAAAATTTATGCTATAATAAAAAAAATTTAGAAAGAGAGAAAATCCAATGAATTTAAAAGAAAATTTAATAAAATTAAAAGAAATGCTTAAAAAAACTACACAAGAAGATAAATATGTTGAATTATTAAAAGAAACAATTGATAGTACTGAATTAACAAATGAACAATTTGAATTCTTAAAAAATTTATATTTAAAAAATAATCAAACAATCGGATTACATAATACCTATCTTAGAGATATTAATAGTTTTTTCTCAAAGGGTTTATATAACTACAAGGACTTTAATTATGAGCAATCACAAAGCCTTACTAATACGATTGCACCTACACTTACTTTCAGAGGAGCTCTTTTATATCACCATCCAAACTATGTTACCATAATCCTATCTTTACCTGACGAAGTAATTACAGGTAATAGAGGAATATTAGAGCCATTAAAAGACGGTAAATGGGGATTTCCACCAGAATATATAGTAGGTGCATTTTATGATGGGAAAATATTTTTAAATAAAAATTACAACGAACACTATGAAAACAAAAATGCTACCCCCATTGATGACCCCATCACAGATAGTTTTAAAACAAGAGAACAGAAAATAGAAGAAGTAAAATTATGTGAAAAATTATTCTATAATCAGCAAAAAAATGAAAGAAAAAAATAATTATTGATTGCTAAATAATTTCAATAATTATTTTTATTTTCATATACTTAAATAGGTGAAATCAATGAGACAGTATAAAACTTTAATCATAGCCTTATTCTTTATCAGTATTTTTTGTTTCTCTAAAGTAAATGCTACCATAAAAGACTATACACTTTTAGGAAAAACAATCTATATCGATCCAGGACATGGGGGTCCAGACTCTGGAGCAATCTCCAAAAATTTTTATGAAAAAGATATGAATCTCCTTCTCTCTCAAAAACTAGGAAATGCCCTTTCTCAAAAAGGAGCAGTAGTATATTACACCAGAAACGGCGACTATGACCTAGCCAAAACAAACAATAACAGAAAAAGAAATGATTTATATGCAAGAGTTAAACTCATCAATAATTCCAATGCCAATTTATACATCTCTATGCATCTTAACGCAAGCCCAAGTACAAAATGGAATGGAATCCAAATATTTTATAGCAACATCTTAAAAGAAAATAAAAAGATAGCCGAAATCATCACCACTACTATGCAAGAAAATATGAAAAATGTAAGAGAATATAAAAAAGAAAACAGCTACTACATGTACTCCAAATTAAAAGTTCCTGGAGTTTTAGTAGAAGCTGGTTTCGTTAGTAATCCTAACGATAATTATAAAATTCGACAAACCACTTATCAAGATATCTTAATCAAAAATATTGTTCTAGGCATTGAAAAATACTTTAACAATTCCTAATACCCTTTATGAATATGATCAATCAACATCTTAATAAATAACCAAATAGAAAGAATTACAATAAAATAAAATAATACCCGACGAACCAATAAATCACGCTCTAAACTATAAGCCAAAATTAAACTAGCATCCAACAATCCAATAATAAATTCATGAAGCAAATTTTCTAACTTATCCACCTGACGAGAAGAAGCAGACATCTCTAATTTAACCTTTCCCTCTCCTCGATTAAACGATTGCAAAAATTGATGAATCTCACTAGGAAGTTGAATCATACTCTTTGTACTTTTAACAATCTTTTTCGCCCCATCTGCTATTCTAGAAGAATCAAATACCATCTCTTCTTTTAATCCATAATTCATAATAACTTCTACTAAATTAAGATTAGGATTTAATATTTCTAACGTAGCCTCAATTACACAAATTCCTCGAATAAGCATCGTAATAGAAGAATGAAGCTGAAGATAATTCTTCTGAAGCATCATAAACATACTCGATACAAATTTAGCCGTATCAATATGACTTAAATCCTGATTAGAATATTCCATCAAAATAGAAGAAACATCACTTTCTAACTTTTCCATATCTACAGTATTTCGCACATTAGACATCATGACTAATATTTTAGAAACCTCATAATAATCTTCATCTACAATACTACGAATACATCTTTTTAACAATTCCCTATCATTGCTAGATAAAACACCAACCATACCAAGATCAAGATAAGTAATTTTATCTTTCCTAACAATTAAATTATCAGGATGAGGATCAGCATGAAAAAAACCATCCACTAAAGCTTGCTTCATATAATGATTACTAAGAAGATAAGAAATCTCTTCTAAAGAATATCCCTTCTCTTTTAACCTAGAAATATCATTTATCTTAATTCCTTTAATATATTCCATTACAAGTACTTGTTTTGTACAAAACTCTTGATAAACAAAAGGAACATCAATCCCCTCTTCCCCTGAATTTAACTCTCTAAATTTTACCAAATGATCTAGTTCAATTAAAAGATTACTCTCTTCTTTAGATACGGCTAACATTTCATCTAACATAGAAGATAAATCAACAGCCTTAATTAAATGATTCAAATGTAAAAGACGAACAACCTTCTTAGATAACTGAACATCCAATTCCATTTGCTCATAAACATTTGGACGACATACCTTTACCACAACTTTTTTCCCATTCGTTAGCGTAGCCAAATGTACCTGAGCAATAGAAGCCGAACCAATACATTCATCAATAGAAGAAAAAATCTCATCCATCTCTTCATAATTATTTTTTAAAATATCTATAACTTCTTCTTTTTCTAATTTTTTTGTATTCCCTCGAAGTTTCGATAATGCCTCACAATATTCTTTAGGAATTAAATCAATTCTTGTCGATAATATTTGCCCTAATTTAATAAAAGTAGGCCCTAATTCTTCTAAAATATTAACTACTTTATCAGGCGTAATTCCTTTAGTTAAATCATATTTTAATAAAATATTCTTCATTTCATTTAAACGCTTTAACTCATTATTTTCCTTCATATCATTCCCTCTTATCCTATATTAAACTTACCATAATCATAGCATTTTCCCTATCTAATGTCAAACTTCAATATCTTTTTTAACGAAAAATACTGATAAAGAAATAACCATTATCTATTTAACTTCCCAATAATAAAATTTATTTAAATTACCACTGATAAACTAAACAACATAACTATTTTTATCGAAATCAAAAAATAAAAAAAGAATGAAACTTCGTTTCATCTACATCCCTCGTGGGATGTTTTATTTTATTCCAATTTTTAGTATAATTTAGTTACTTAAAGGTAGTGA